>JALUTJ010000470.1 GCA_027057985.1 Chromatiales bacterium | reverse complement strand
ACATAAGCACTCAGCTTTTCCAGTGGTCGGGTTAATTTTGCAGCAAAGAAATAGGCAATAAAAAGGATAAATGCAGTGATAGCCAGGCTGATATAAATCATACGCCGATTATTCGCAGCGAAGGTGGCATTAAAGGCCGACTGGTTTAATCCCACGTGCAGGTAACTGCCCAGACCTGGAATCAGTTCTACCGTGTAAACATTAACAACACCATGACGGGTACGATACCGCCCCACGACACTAACATGATTGCTCTCATTATTCTGATAAGAAAACTTCATCACCGCATCGAGCAGGTACTTTGGAAAACCCTTTTCAAAAGAATGTGCAAAAATACGATTGCGATTATCGGTAATATAAAGAAACTCGACCTGGTTACGACTGTTTTTAATTCTCCGAAACAACTCAATGATCTTCAGCCGGTTATTGGTAATTACATCCTGAATAACCACGTCATCCAGTGAGCCAAGAAGGGTAGCAACCAGGCTGGCCTCTGCCTGCAGGTGCATTTGTTGTTGCTGATAACGGTTTAATAGCAGGTTAGCGGTACTGGTTAACAATACAATAGCAATAACGAACAGGTATATTTGCCTACTCAGTTTCATTTGCTGTTTTTCTCGTCCACTTGTGCAGGCAAAAAGCCAAAGAACCGTGCCCAGCGTTCCAGTTCGAGGTAATCACTGTCGCTGGCGGCAACAAACCCGCCTGGCATTTCTGTTCGCTCCCAGTGATAAAGGGTGGCCTTAAGTTTCCCGTTCGGGTCGAAATTCAATAGTGCCTGTTTGATACGCTCACGTTTCTCTTTGGGTAAAAAAGTATTGGCAACAATGGCGCTGGCAGGATAATAATCCGAATAGGCAATAATCTTTATCAGCCCTTCTTTTTCCAGTTTCATTGCCAGGGTGTCCTGCATGCCACAGATTTCATAACGACCGGAAATAACTTCCTCGGCACATTGCTGATGAGAACCGGCATAGGTCCAGGCTTTAAGATCTGACAGCGCAATATTATGTTTCTTTAGCATGATACGGGGTATCAAGGCGCCCTGGGTAGAGCTGTGATTGCCAAAAGCCAGACTGTGCCCTTTGAAATCACGCACTTTGTGAATACGACTATTGGGCCGGGTAACGAAAACCGCACGGTAAACCGCTTTCATATCCCGGTTCAATCCCCTTGCCAGCACCACAACCTGATATTTCTGCTTTGCCTTGAGGTATCCCAGTGCCCCCATAGCGGCAATCTGTACCATATTATTGCCCAGCTCATCCATGATGGTTGAACCCTTTGGCGTGTAATGAAGCAGAAAACGATCCCCGGTTTGCTGTTGCAGATAGCGAAGAAATGGCAGGTACTGCGCGGTATCTTCCTGAGGACTCGCGCGTAGGTCAAAACCAAAGAAAATGCCGGTAACCGGTGCCTGTTTTGTCTGTTGTTGCAAGAGCTGTTTTTCACTCAGGCGAACCGAGTCATCGACTTCGATTGTGGATGGCATATTTGAATCATCACAGGCATAAAGCACAAGGGAAAGCAGCAGCAAAGTCCCCTTGCCGATTAAATTATCGATAAAAAAAGCATATCCCGCTGGCTGCATAAAAAACCTGTGTGGTTAAAACAGCAATAACCATTGGGGTGAAATGGTTATTAATTGGTAAAATAATGACTTACCATAATAAACGACTCTTTTTAAAGGTCAACCGGGCAAGCTATTTTCCCCCGCCCAGGCAGGGTGGCGACATGGGCGCGGATGAAGTTTCTTTCCATTCATCCTCGGTATAGGCATGAATGGCCAGGGCATGAATAATACCATTGAGTTCATCAGCCAGACTTTTATTCACCAGGCGATGCCGCGCCAGCAGGTTCTTACCTTCAAATTCCGCCGAGACAATCACAACCTTGAAGTGAGATTCTGAACCCGGCGGTACATTATGACTACTACTTTCATTGATGACTTCAAGATGCAATGGCTGTAAATCATTCGCCAGTTTCTGTTCGATTGTTTGCTGTACTGTCATTTAATGTTTCTCATCCTGTTTGTCTTTTTCAGTCTCATCATGTTCATGTTCATCCCTGTGGTGATGTTCTTCCTGTTTCAGTTCTGCCATTTCCAGCAGGCGCTGCTCAACTTTATAGTTCACACTATCTTCAGGGAAATTACCCTCGCTATCGCGTTCCCCGGCTTCGATGCCAGTGAGCAGGCTAATGGCCTGGTCAACCGTTTTCACCGGATATAAAAAGAATTCCTCGTTCTCAATCGCTTCGATCACATCTTCGCGCAACACCAGGTGTTCAACATTGCTCGCGGGCATAATCACACCCTGTGTTCCGGTAAAGCCCTTGAGTTTACAGATATCAAAAAAACCTTCAATCTTTTCATTGATACCACCGATGGCCTGTACATTGCCATGCTGATCGGCTGATCCTGTAATGGCCAGTGACTGCTTAACCGCAATACCGGACAGAGCCGAAACCAGGGCACAGAGCTCGCCAACGGTGGCGCTGTCACCATCGACACT
>JALUTJ010000469.1 GCA_027057985.1 Chromatiales bacterium | reverse complement strand
TACCCGGCAGCTTGATTGAGCCACCTGCGAAGCCTGTATCTTTTTTGACTTTGATAAGCTGAAGTCGTCAGATTGAAATTATTATTTCAATAAGTATGCCATGCTGTTTGATTGACATAAAGATAACAAAAAACAGGGGTATTACTGTGCGTCTCGGCCAGCATATTGAATAAATCCTTTTTTTTCATAGACTTACAAAAAAATATAATTACCAGTTTCATATTGCAAGAGAAAAATACTGCAAAATAAATCACAAAATTATGCAGCTGAATGCATTTCAGAGAATAATAGTTGCAATTTGCACGTTATGACTGCGAACTCATCCCCAGCCGCCATAAACGAAAAGGCCTGAGCCTTAAGATCAGCAGTAGCATCAGGACAAGGCTGTAAATCACCGGCTCACGAATATCCGCTTTGACCAGCAACAAAAAGTGCAGCACCCCGAGAATGGCAATCAGATACACCAGTTTATGCAGGGCTTTCCAGTGCCGGCCAAGCCGTCGCATCATCCCGCGATTCGATGTCAAAGCCAGCGGGGTGAGCAGGATAAATGCCAGGATGCCCAGCGTGATATAGGGGCGCTTGAGGATATCCGTGGTGATTTCCTGCCAGTCGAAAAACTGGTCCAGCCACAGGTAGGTCAACAGGTGTGCACTGGCATAGAAATAGGTAAAGAGCCCCAGCATGCGCCGATAACGCAAGGGCCAGCTATACCCCGTGATCGTTCGAACTGGTGTCATTGCCAGGGTAAGCAACAGGAAGCGTAGTACCCACTGCCCGGATTCACGGGTAAGCACTTCAAAAGGATTGGCACCGAGGTTATCGTTGATAAACTGCCAGCCCAGGCTAACCGCCGGTAACAGGCACAGCATAAATACCAGTACTTTCAACAGGTTGCTCACCATCACTTCCAGCCTAGTAAAACTTTTTCAGGTCCATACCACTATAGAGCGAGGCCACCTGCTCGGCATAGCCATTGAACATCAGCGTCTTGCGTTTTAGAAAGTCACCAATCCGGCGTTCGCGGCGCTGGCTCCAGCGTGGATGATCCACTTCCGGATTTACATTGGAATAAAAGCCATATTCCCGGGGGGCAGCCTTGCTCCAGCTACTAACCGGTTGTTGCTCGGTAAAACGAATTTTGACAATCGACTTAATACTTTTAAAGCCATATTTCCACGGTACTACAAGGCGTAACGGGGCCCCGTTTTGTTTCGGCAATATTTCACCATAAAGCCCCACCGCGATCAGGGTCAGCGGATGCATGGCTTCATCCATGCGCAAGCCTTCAACATAGGGCCAGTCGAGGACACGGCGACGCTGCCCCACCATTTCCTCGGGACGATACAGCGTTTCAAACTCAACGTATTTTGCTTTCGAGGTTGGCCTGGCCAGTTTTATCAGCTCTGATAGCTGAAACCCTGTCCACGGAATGACCATGGACCAGCGTTCAACACAACGCAGGCGATAGATGCGTTCTTCAAGCGGGAATTTTTTCAGAATGTCTTCAAGGTACAAGACGAACGGCTTTTCAACCTCACCTTCAATACTGACCGACCATGGATCGGTGGTCAGGGCCTGGGCTTTACTTGCCGGGGAATACTTGTCGGTACCAAACTCGTAAAAGTTATTGTAGTGGGTAATTTTCTCAAGCTCGGTTTTCTCCTCGCGGGTATCAAACTGCCCCGGGTGTGTGAATTCAAGCCGGGTAGCTGCGGCTTTGGCTGCCGCAGTGGGGAAAATGGCGGCCCCTGCCAGGCCAATCCCCGCGCTGATAAATTTTCGCCGCTCCCGGTAAAGCGCGTAGTCGGTCACTTCATCAGGATGAATATCAGACGGTTTTTTAATTAACATACTGGCTCCTCGTATCGCGCAGACTGTGTTTAAAATGCGACACTGAGCGACTAAAATAGTTCAGCACGGCTGTACAGAAAACCCCGAAATTCCGGTAAGATAATGCCATGAATGATAAAAAGCACAATTCAGATCTGTTTCAGGAATCCAGTGCCAGTGGAGAAAAACGTAATTTTGAAATTTATAATGACAAGTTTATCAAGGTCAGTACACACAGCCTGATCAATAAAAACTCCTATCACCTCAACCTGAGCATGCTCGCTCCCTGGCCGGTACGGCATCGTAATTTTTCCTGGGTCTGGCTTGCCAGCATTATTTATTTTGGTTTCAGCACCCTGGCCTATAGCAGTTATGTTTTATATTTCCAGGAAAGCAGCAAGCTGGAAAAACTACTGCCCTTTATCGTTATCTTTTTATTACTCAGTCTTGCCTCGTTCCTGATGTTTCTCTATCGCTCACCCAATGTTACCGAATTCAGAACCCGCTATGGTAACTGCGTGGTACTGAGCCTGCTCTACAACAAGCCAGATAAAGATTCATTCAAAAAGTTTGTTGATGAAATTAAGCTACGTAGCCTGACGGCAAGCCAGAATCTCAAAATAGACAAGGCCGCCATGCTGGAGATTGAAATGAAGGAATTACGTCGCTTACGAAATGAAGGCGTTATCTCCCAGCAAAATTATGCCGATGCCAAGGCGCGTATTATAAAAACCAACCTGTAATAAAAAAGGGCACGAGGAATAAATTTCCCGTGCCCTTTTTATTTTACTTCATACCGTTATCAGGCGGCTGAAGCTTTTTTCTCAGACTTGCTGAATTCCAGTCCATCTGCAGATGCGTCGATATGAATGACATCACCCGGCAGATACTTACCTGCAAGAATATCCTGTGCTAACGGATTTTCTATCTGATGCTGGATAGCCCGCTTCAGTGGCCTTGCTCCGTAAACTGGATCAAAGCCTGCTTCACCGATTTTATCCAGAGCAGCATCTGTTAGTTCGATACCAATCTGTCTGTCAGCAAGACGTTTGCGCAGGTATTCAATCTGGATATTGGCAATTGAACGAATCTGCTCTTTACCCAGCGGATGGAATACCACCACTTCATCGATACGGTTGATAAACTCAGGTCTGAAGTGTCCTGATACTGTTTCCATAACAGCGTTCTTCATCGCCTCGTAATCATTCTCAGAACTCATTTCCTGGATCTGTTGTGATCCGAGGTTCGAAGTCATAATGACAACCGTGTTCCTGAAATCAACCGTGCGTCCCTGGCCATCGGTCAGGCGACCATCTTCAAGTACCTGCAACAGGATGTTAAACACATCTGGATGTGCTTTTTCCACTTCATCCAGCAGGATAACCGAGTAAGGCTTGCGTCTTACTGCCTCGGTGAGGTAACCGCCTTCTTCGTAACCAACATAGCCCGGTGGTGCACCGATTAAACGTGCCACGGAATGTTTCTCCATGAACTCGGACATGTCGATACGCACCATGGCATCTTCTGTATCAAACAGGAACTCTGCCAGCGCCTTGGTTAACTCGGTCTTACCGACACCGGTTGGGCCAAGGAACAGGAATGAACCATTTGGCCGGTTTGGATCTGAAAGACCTGCCCGTGAGCGACGAATCGCATCGGCAACTGCCTGTACTGCTTCGCTTTGTCCAACAACACGTTGTTGCAGCGCCTGTTCCATTTTCAGCAGTTTTTCACGCTCGCCTTCGAGCATTTTCGAAACGGGTATACCAGTCCACTTGGAAACCACTTCCGCGATTTCTTCTTCGGTAACCGAGTTGCGTAACAGGGTGGTCTCCTGCATTTCTGCCTGCGAAGCCATGTCCAGTTGTTTTTCCAGTTCCGGGATGCGGCCATACTGTAACTCGGACATGCGCGCCAGATCACCGGCACGATGTGCGGTTTCCAGTTCCTGCCGTGCGCGGTCCAGTTCTTCCTTGATATGCTGGGTACCCTGCACTGCAGCTTTTTCTGATTTCCAGACTTCCTCAAGTTCGCTGTATTCCCGTTCCAGTGATTCAATTTCACTTTCAAGATTATTCAGTCGCTCTTTAGAAGCCTTGTCGGTTTCTTTTTTCAGTGCTTCGCGTTCAATCTTTAACTGGATCAGTTTACGATCCAGCTTGTCCATAACTTCTGGTTTGGAATCGATTTCCATGCGAATACGACTCGCGGCTTCATCGATGAGATCGATGGCCTTGTCCGGTAACTGCCGATCCGTAATATAACGGTGTGACAGTGTTGCCGCAGCGACAATGGCTGGATCAGAAATATCAACACCATGGTGTATTTCATATTTCTCTTTCAGGCCACGCAGAATCGCAATGGTATCTTCAACTGAAGGCTCATCCACAATAACTTTCTGGAAACGACGTTCCAGCGCCGCATCTTTTTCAATGTACTGACGATATTCATCCAGTGTGGTTGCGCCGACACAATGTAATTCACCGCGAGCCAGTGCTGGCTTCAGCATATTACCCGCATCCATGGCACCTTCTGCCTTGCCGGCACCGACCATGGTATGCAGTTCATCGATAAAGAGGATGATTTGACCTTCCTGCTTGGAAAGATCATTCAGTACTGCCTTGAGGCGTTCTTCAAATTCACCACGGAACTTGGCACCAGCAAGCAGTGCACCCATATCCAGTGACAGCACACGCTTACCACGAATACCTTCTGGTACTTCACCGTTTACAATACGTTGTGCCAGGCCTTCAACAATCGCAGTTTTACCCACACCCGGCTCACCTATCAGCACAGGGTTATTCTTGGTACGACGCTGTAATACCTGAATGGTACGACGAATTTCATCATCACGACCAATAACCGGATCCAGCTTGCCCTGCTCGGCACGCTCGGTTAAATCAATGGTATATTTTTCCAGTGCCTGGCGTTGTTCCTCGGCATTGGCATCATCCACTGCCTGACCACCACGAATATTTTCAATGGTTTTTTCCAGTGCCGCTTTGTTTGCACCCGCCTTGCGTAACAGGTCACCCAATGTGCCCTTGTCATCGATTGCAGCAAGCACAAACAGTTCACTGGAGATAAACTTGTCTCCCCGCTTTTGCGCCAGCTTGTCGGTCAGATTCAGTAACTTTGAAAGCTCATTGGAAATATGTACTTCACCGGTAGCTTCACCAATGGTTGGCATACGATCCAGTGCTTCACCCAGTTGTGAGCGCAGCATATTTACGTTGACACCGGTCTGGGTCAACAGGTGTCCGACACTACCACCTTCCTGATCCAGCAAGGCACTCATTAAATGTACAGGCTCAATAAACTGATGATCGCGACCTACCGCGAGACTCTGGGCATCAGCAATGGCTAACTGAAACTTACTGGTCAGCTTATCCATTCTCATAATTTTTCCCCACTAATAAAAGATTTTAAATAACTACAGGGTATATAAGGTCATCAAAATCGTTTTCAAGCAGCCCGCTAAAAATGCTTAATCATTATTGCCGTGTTTAGCCTGGCGATAAGGATAAATAACATCCAGCGGCCAGCTGACCCCCGGTGATTGCACGATACGGATATGCTCACGACGAAATTCCCGCGCATTACCCAGGCCACAGGAGTGCGCCAGCGCATTGACCTCGTAGTTCATCCAGTGGGCATATTCATGTACCCGCTCGGCCTTGTCCTCGACCACCAGTCCACGCTGCCGAAACTTGCTGTGTGTGGTAATGCCGGTGGGGCAGGTATCCTTGTGGCACTGCATCGACTGTACACAGCCCAGTGAAAACATGAAACCACGGGCACTCACTACAAAATCTGCCCCGGCACAAAGCGCCCAGGCCACCTTGGCCGAGTGCACCAGTTTGCCTGAAGCAATAATGCAGATTCGCTCCTTGAGCCCGTATTCCATCAGAATATCGACCAGCATCGGCAGTGACTCGGTTACCGGCAACCCCACATGATCGGCCAGAATTTGCGGTGCCGCACCGGTACCGCCTTCACCGCCATCGACGGTAATAAAATCCGGTGCCGATGCCGGGCCTCGACGTAATATGGCTTCGCACAGGTCTTTGGGGAAACGATCCGAACCAAACACGGATTTAAACCCAACCGGTCGCCCGGTTACCTCGCGCACCCGATGAATCATATCCAGCAGATCATCGGCACTTTGAATCTCTTTATGCCGGTTCGGACTACTGGACACCTTGCCCTCGGGAATGCCACGTATCCGGGCAATCTCGGCGGTGACCTTGCCGCCTGGTAACACACCGCCCCGACCGGGTTTTGCTCCCTGCGACAGCTTGATTTCAAAGGCCTTGACGTGCTCGGCTACTTCCCTGAGTCGGTTATCATCCAGATTACCCTGCTCATCGCGTACTCCGTACTTGGCGGTGCCAATCTGAAAAACAAGGTCACAGCCGCCCTCAAGGTGATAGGGCGACAGACCACCCTCGCCGGTATTCATCCAGATGCCGGCTTTTCCAGCCCCCCGGGAAAGGGCACGTACCGCGGCCGCAGAAAGTGCGCCATAGCTCATACCAGAGATATTAAAGACCGATTTAGCCTCGAAGGGATATTTACAGTCCGGGCCGATAACAACCGATGGGGCATCGATGTACTCCTGTTCCAGCAATGGATAGGCGGCATTAGTAAAGATAATGGAACCCGGCTGGCGTAGATCATTGGTTGAACCAAAACCCAGCATGCCACCGAGCCCCTTGGAAGTGCGGTAAACCCAGGCGCGGGTTGCGCGGTTAAAAGGCAGTTCTTCGCGATCACCGGCAAACCAGTACTGGCGAAAATACTCCCCCATATTTTCAAACATATATCGGAAATGACCAATAACAGGATAGTTACGCTGTATGGCATGATGTTTTTGCAGGATATCATGCAGGAATACTACAACAAGAAGAATTATTACCAGGTATAAAAGGTATAAACCCGCCTCCGACCAGCTCAGGTTCTCAAGCAACATGCCATACCCCCTTTTTTATTGATTGATTTTATGGTTCCCTTTCTGCTGACAAGCATAGCGCAAGTTCAGCCAGTGCGTCTTTTTCATCTGCATTGCCACAATCCAGCTCAGTGATAACACGCAAATAACAATGGCCGGGCAAAAAAATTCCAGGCAACATATGCCCGGGGCAACACATGCCATCGACTCTTAATACGGTTATCGGCACTTCGGCCATTTTTGCCAGTCGAATAATCCCGGCCTTGAGTTTTCTCACCGGTTTGCCGGTGCGGTTGATGCCCCCTTCGGGAAACAGTGCCACGACTTCACCATTATGCAGGGCATTGAGGCTTGAACGGAATGCGGTTTCTACCCGGCCCGAGCGTTCAACCGGAATACAGCCGGCAAGACGAAACAGCCATTTCAGGCCAAAGCGTTCATATTCTTCTCGTGCCATCATAAAACGAATCGGGTGACTGCAGGCGGCGACGATAAGAAAGGGATCCAGCCCGGATAGATGGTTACAGGCGATCAGTGTTGGGCCTTTATCGGAAATCGGTACCGGCTGGTAGATAAAGTGATGGTAGTAGCGGCAATAGATTCGAATCCAGCCATCTATCACATTGATGACAAAGCTGTTCCATTCTGCCACATGATTTTTATGGCCTATATATAAAAACAGTAAAAAGAGAAACAGTAAAATCAGGCTAATGCTCAGTAACAAGATGTCAGTCCTTTATTCTTACTATTAAATATCCCGGTTTTAAAAAAGATTTGCGAATAAGTATTGCTCTCGAAAAATCTTTCTTCACGACACGCTATACACCATCCCTGGCAATCGACGCTCGCTCAGAAAGTTTTTCTGCGCAATAGTCTAATATCCCGGGTCTATTCAAACCCCAGGAAACCCCAGAAATCATTTTACCTTACGCTCAAACAGATCATTTCTTCGGCTCACCAGCCTGTCCAGAAACAGGAGCCCATCAAGATGATCGATTTCATGCTGTACCGCGCGAGCTTCAAAACCTTCCATTTGATATTCATGCTGCTGCCCGCTTTCATCGAATGCAGCAAGTGTAATCTTTTCAGCGCGAATCACGTTACCGGTATAATCCGGCACCGACATACAGCCTTCCCTTCCTTTCTTCATTCCCTGCCATTCAATAATTTCAGGATTGATAAGCACCATGCGACCATGATGCGGTGCATTCTTCAGGCGCGGGTAGTCGGATACATCGACGAGGACAATGCGCTGCATAACACCAACCTGGGTGGCAGCAATACC
>JALUTJ010000468.1 GCA_027057985.1 Chromatiales bacterium | reverse complement strand
CAACACAATATGATGTCGGCCTCGGTGTGGCTAAAAATGAGAAAAAGTCCTTTTACTGGTATAAGCAGGCGGCGAGAGCCGGTATTGTCGTGGCGCAGCATAACCTCGCCGTGGCCTATGCACGTGGCAACGGTGTAGCGGCGAGCCTGGCAAAGGCGATCACCTGGTGGAAGCGGGCGGCGCTGGCAGGGAATACCGACTCCCAGTATAACCTCGGAATCATTTATGCTTCTGGTCGCGCCTCGATCAAGCCGGATCTAAAACAGGCTTTTAAGTGGTGGCGCATGGCGGCGATCAATGGTGATGCCATGGCGCAGTTCAATCTTGGTGCGCTTTACGCCAATGGCTTTGACAAGCGTAATCATACCTGTGAGGCATCGCGCTGGTGGAAAAAATCGGCAGCCAATGGCCTGAAGCGGGCACAGCTGGCGCTGGCACTGTTACAGAGCCAGCAGGAATATGCAGTTTGCCGCTAGTTTAAAAACTTTACCCTTAATCAAATCAGTCTTTGTGATGTGCTTCAACCAGGGTTTTGGTCATAATTCTGTCGGTATAGGCCATGGCTACGGCAGAAATAATAAAGGTGATATGAATAATCACCTGCCACTTCATCGTTACCTCGGTCATTTGTTCGGCATTGATAAAGGTTTTTAACAGGTGAATCGAGGAGATACCGATCAATGCCATGGATAATTTTATCTTCATGGTTGCCGCATTGACATGAGACAGCCATTCAGGCTGATCCGGGTGTTCCTTGATATTCAGTCTTGAAACAAAGGTCTCATAACCACCAATTATGACCATAATGAGCAGGTTGGCAATCATCACCACATCAATCAGTCCCAGAACGATTAGCATAATCTGGGTTTCACCGATGGTATTGGCGGTTGCAATCAGGTGCGTCAGCTCCTTCATAAACAGGAAAACATAAACACCCTGGGCAACGATGAGCCCCAGATACAGGGGAGCCTGTAACCAGCGACTCCAGAAAATAAGCTGTGCCATCATGTTAAGTGATTTTTCACGCGTCATACTCATATTGATTTTTAACCTCTAAATCAGTTTTTTGTTGCCATGGCAACGGTATAGTTGCTGCCTTGCTTGAGTTTCCTGTAGTTACCGAATACCTCGGTAAAGCTGCGCTTGATAAACTTGCGCAGACCATTGATGGTGACCACATAGATGCGGCCGCCTGAATTCATTTGCTGATAAGCATCGCAAAGAAACAGGTTTAAAAGCTCATTGCCGACCTTGGCCGGAATATTGGAAACGACGACATCAAAACGACGATCTCGAATCTGGTCGAAGCCATTACTAAGCAGTGCTTCGGCATTTGTAATCTGGTTAAGTTCCGCATTTTTATTACTGTATTCCACCGCCTTGAAGTCCTTGTCGACCAGCGTGGTTTTTCCCTGTGGTGCAAGTTTTGCCATGCTCAGACCCAGTGGGCCATAGCCACAGCCGAGATCGAGGCAGTCATCGTCGGGCTTTATCTCCAGGTAACGCAGTAATAGTTCACTGCCTTCATCGATATTACGCGGTGAAAACAGGCCCCAGGTAGTATGAAAAACAAAGGGAAAGCCGGACAGCGTGGCATTGAAGACGATGTCTTCGCGTAACTTTTTTATCTCGTTTTCATTCATTGTCTTCAAGTGATGTCTGCAAGTTGTACATTATGGTAAAGCAGGTGGCTACCGCTGTTATCATGTTTAAGCCGGGTAATACCGGCATTGTTTACCTTGATCCGGTACATACCAACAGGGGCAGCGTGCAGGGCATGGGCGATAATGGCGCGGTTTACCCCGGCATGAGCTACGATCAATATGTGCTGCCCGGCAAATTTTTCAATCTGCTTTTCATAGGCCAGGGTAACACGGCGGATAAAAGCATCCAGATCTTCAGCGCCCGGCGGCCGCGCATGGACCGGATCGGCATAGAAGTTATGATACTCGTCGGGATTATCCGCCATGAGCTGTTGTGGGGTTTTGCCTTCCCAGCTGCCAAAACCCACTTCACGAAAATCATTTTCATTGCGGCAGGGAATATCATAGGTATCCATCAGGGCTTCAGCAAAAGCCTGGCAACGTTCCAGTGGTGAAGTAATAATCTGTTGCCAGGGTGGTGTTTCACCCACGGCATCCCACATTTGTTGCCAGCCTTTTTCGCTCAGGGGATCATCGATACTATGCCCGCGGTACATGCGTCCCCCTTCGGGTTCACCGTGGCGCAGCAGGTCTATCGTGGTTTTATGGAAAGATGTCATGGTGGCAGTTCATCCTGTAATCAATACAGATTCAGAATGCGGAGTTCAATCCGCCCGCGCAAGCTGTTGCTTGATCGTATTGGCCAGAGATAACGCATCATCGATATTTTCTGCCAGTACATTGAAGTGCCCCATCTTACGTCCGGGTCGGGCTTCACGCTTGCCATAAAGATGCAGTTTCACATTGGGATACTGTAACAGTTTCATCCAGTCCGGTGCATGGCCGTTATGCCAGATATCACCGAGCATATTGATCATTACCA
>JALUTJ010000467.1 GCA_027057985.1 Chromatiales bacterium | reverse complement strand
AAAACAGATCAAACAACGTTACGCTAAAGTACTGGGCAGTGCCGTCAACCCGGTTTTGCGTGAAGGGAACTCGGATCGCCGAGTGGCAAAAGCGGTTAAAGAATATGCCCGCCAGCATCCACATTCGATGGGGGAGTGGTCCGACGAATCCCGTACCCGTGTTGCCTCTATGCAGCAGGGTGATTTCTACGGCAGTGAAAAATCGGTCATTATCGAACAGGCTGGCGAATTACGGGTGGAATTACTGGCCAATAACGGTGAGGTAACCGTTCTCAGGGAAAGTATCCCGGTTCTGGATAAAGAAGTGGTCGATGCTTCCGTGATGAGTATTAATGCACTAAAAGACTTTTTTCTTCGTGAGATTGAAGCGGCACAGAAGGATAATGTCCTGCTTTCTTTGCATATGAAAGCGACGATGATGAAAGTATCGGATCCGATTATTTTTGGCCACGCGGTAAAAGTTTTCTTTGCCGATGTGTTTGAAAAATATGCTGATACTTTTGACAGGCTGGGAGTGGATACTCGTAATGGCCTGGGTGATGTCTATGCAAAGATACAGCAACTCGATGAAGCCGAACGTCAGGCCATCGAATCCGACCTTGATGCGGTGTATGCACAGCGCCCGCCTCTGGCAATGGTTGATTCCGACAAGGGTATTACCAACCTGCATGTGCCCAGTGATGTGATTATCGATGCCTCGATGCCTGCCGCCATTCGTGCCGGTGGCAAGATGTGGGGCCCTGATGGCAAGTTACAGGATACCCTGGCGATAATCCCGGATCGCAGTTATGCCGGTGTTTACCAGGCGACGATCGATTACTGCAAGGAAAACGGAGCCTTTGATGTTACTACCATGGGGACGGTCAGTAATGTTGGCCTGATGGCACAGAAGGCGGAAGAATATGGATCACATGACAAGACCTTCGAGATTCCAGCTGCGGGTAAGGTTCAGGTTAAAGATAGCTCTGGTTCGGTACTTATGGAGCACGAGGTTGAGCAGGGTGATATCTGGCGCATGTGCCAGACAAAGGATTTACCGATTCAGGACTGGGTTAAGCTGGCGGTAACCCGCGCACGCCTGAGCGGGCAACCGGCGGTGTTCTGGCTGGATGATAACCGTGCCCATGATATGAATCTGCTGAGCAAGGTCGAAAGCTATCTCAAGGAACATGATACCAATGGCCTCGAGATCAAGATCATGCCACCGGCTGAAGCGACCATTTACACCTGTCAGCGCCTGACGGCAGGAGAAGACACCATTTCGGTAACCGGTAATGTATTGCGGGATTATCTCACCGATCTGTTCCCGATCCTTGAACTGGGAACCAGTGCCAAGATGTTATCCATTGTACCGTTACTTGCCGGGGGCGGACTGTTTGAAACCGGTGCGGGTGGATCTGCTCCTAAACACGTTGAACAGTTACTCAAGGAAAATCATCTGCGCTGGGATTCACTGGGTGAGTTTCTTGCGTTGGCCGTATCACTGGAAGATATGGCAAATAAAACAGGTTCAGAAAAGATAAGGGTACTGGCTTCTGCACTGGATAATGCCAATAGCCTGTTTCTGAATAACAATCGCTCCCCATCACGTAAAACCGGGGAACTCGATACCCGGGGTAGTCACTTCTATCTTGCCATGTACTGGGCACAGTCGCTTGCTGCACAGTCGGAAAACAGTGAGCTACAGCAGATTTTTGCCCTCGTTGCTGCTGCACTTTCCCAGGCCGAAGAACAGATAGTAAGAGAAATGCTTGAGATACAGGGACAGGCAAGTGATATCGGTGGTTATTACTGGCCAGATTCTGAAAAGATGGAAAAGGTGATGCGACCGAGCAAAACCTTTAACAGCATTATCAATCAGCTTCTCTGATAGCGGAGCCGACAAAAAATGTCGGTTCCGTCGTTTTGCTCCTTGAACCGACCTACAGCTGCGAAAGCAGCGATACGTAGGTCGGTATAAGCCAAAATAAAAAAATCCGCTGATCTTTTTCTCGCAAAACATTATTCGCGACACGCTATGCGCCATCCCTGGCCGCTCGACGATTTCATCCCTGAAATCGACGGTCGCTCATAACATTTTGCTGCAAAATATCCTGTTACCTGCAAAAAATAAAACTTTGCGTTCTTTGCGACTTTGCGGTGAAATCTGCTCAGTCGTCTTCAACCAGTTCTTTATAGAAAGCATCCGCAAAGATACCGTGCAGTTTTGCGGTCGGATGAATTTCATCAAAGAATATAAAGCTGTCGAAGTTCGCACCGTAATTACATAAAGGATTGAACTGCCCGGTTGAGGTAAAAAAACAGGCATCCTGGTTATTGCTAAAGCCGTAGTCGGTATAATTTGCCATTACCTGGTTAAAAAATTCAAATAAATCAAATTCGGTAATGTCGATATGACTATTATGCTCCAGACCTTCCACTGCCTCATGTATTCGCTTGTTAATGGCGACAGAATAGTTTTCTGCCTGTTGAATAAGAGCAGAATTGCCAGTTGCTGCGGCAATCAGGCGGGTTTCAGGAATAAGAG
>JALUTJ010000466.1 GCA_027057985.1 Chromatiales bacterium | reverse complement strand
GCTGCACAGCTGGTGTGGCCAGCACTTAACTTTGATCTACCCTGGCTCTCATACGGGCGACTGCGACCACTACACACCAACGCGGTCATTTTTGCCTTTGGTGGCTCGGCACTGTTTGCCACCTCCTACTACGTGGTGCAACGCACCTGCCAGACCCGGCTATTTTCCGACAAGCTGGCGGCATTCACTTTCTGGGGCTGGACCCTGGTTATCCTGCTGGCGGCCATTACCCTGCCTCTGGGTATGACCAGTGCCAAAGAATATGCTGAGCTGGAATGGCCAATTGATATTCTGATTGCCGTAGTCTGGGTGGTCTATGCCATTGTTTTCTTTGGCACCATCATGAAACGCAAGGTTAAACATATCTATGTGGCTAACTGGTTCTTTGGTGCCTTTATTCTCACCATTGCCGTACTGCATATAGTTAATAGTATGTCACTGCCGGTTACACTGACCAAGTCGTACTCCTTCTACCCTGGTGCTATCGATGCCATGGTACAGTGGTGGTATGGGCATAATGCGGTGGGCTTCTTCCTCACGGCCGGCTTCCTTGGCATCATGTACTACTTTATTCCCAAGCAGGTTGGGCAGCCGATTTATTCCTATCGTCTCTCGGTTGTGCACTTCTGGGCCCTGATTTCCACTTACATGTGGGCAGGTCCTCACCATCTGCACTACACGGCACTGCCTGACTGGGCTCAGTCACTGGGTATGGTCTTTTCCCTGATCCTGCTGGCACCTTCATGGGGTGGCATGATTAACGGCATGATGACCCTCTCCGGTGCCTGGTACAAGTTACGTACCGACCCAATCCTGAAGTTCCTGATCGTATCGCTGTCTTTCTACGGCATGTCGACCTTTGAAGGTCCAATGATGTCAATCAAAACTGTAAATGCACTTTCACACTACACCGACTGGACAGTAGGTCACGTGCATTCCGGTGCGCTGGGCTGGGTGGCGCTGGTTACAATTGGCGCAATTTACTTCCTGATTCCCAAAGTATTTGGCAAGAAGGAAATGTACTCCATCAAACTTATTGATACTCACTTCTGGATCGCGACAATTGGCATCGTGCTGTATATCGCGTCAATGTGGATTTCCGGTGTTATGCAGGGCCTGATGTGGCGTGCAGTCAATGAAGACGGCACACTGACCTACAGCTTTGTTGAGTCACTCGAAGCAACCTATCCGTTCTACACGGTTCGTTTCCTCGGTGGCCTGCTGTTCCTGACAGGTATGCTGATCATGGCATACAACGTCTTTAAAACCATCAGTAGCAGCAGCGCAGTCTCATCTGCATCACTTGAATCTCAATCGGCTTAAGGGAGAAAAACCATGAGTCATGAAGTAGTTGAAAAAAATATTGGACTGATGATCCTGATAATCATCTTTGTCATCAGTTTTGGTGGCCTGGTTGAAATTGTGCCGTTATTTTTTATCAAGGACACAACCGAGCCAGTAAAGGGTGTTAAACCCTATAGTGCCTTACGCCTGGAAGGACGCGATATCTACATCCGTGAAGGTTGCTACAACTGTCATTCACAGATGATCCGCCCATTCCGCGCAGAAACCGAACGCTATGGCCATTACTCCGTTGCGGGTGAGTCTGTTTATGATCATCCTTTCCAGTGGGGTTCCAAGCGTACCGGTCCTGACCTGGCGCGTGTGGGAGGACGTTATTCCGATGAATGGCATCGCGTTCACCTCAACAATCCACGCGATGTTGTTCCGGAATCCAATATGCCGAGCTTCCCGTGGCTGGCTAAAAACCAGCTCGATAGCAGCAACATCAAGAAAAAGATGCGTGTAATGAACACCCTGATCTCGGCTACCTGCAGCAAATGTGAAACCTATACAGATGAACAGATTGCCAATGCAGAAGCAGAGCTCAAGAATAAAACCGAAATGGATGCCCTGGTGGCCTATTTACAGGGTCTGGGTACCGCAATCAAGTCACGGAGGTAAACCATGGATTTAAATGAAATCAGAAGCTGGTATACCGTCGTACTTTTCGCGGTATTTATCGGGATATTTCTCTGGGCCTGGAGCAGTAGAAACAAAAGCCGCTTCCACGAGGCCGCTCATCTCCCGTTTAACGAAGTAGAGCATCCACTCGACGATAATAAAAAAGGAGACCACCATGAGTGATTTCTGGAGTTGGTACATTACCATCATAACAATTGGAAATATTCTTGCCTGTTACTGGTTAATCAAGTGGGCAAGTAAACCCCGGGCTGGTGAAGCCGCCCAGGGCGATGTAACAGGTCACAAATGGGATGGTGATCTCGAAGAATACAACAACCCGTTACCACGCTGGTGGCTATGGCTGTTTTATATCACCATCATCTTTGGCTTTATTTACCTGACACTTTTTCCGGGTCTGGGTAAATATGCCGGTAAACTGGGCTGGACCTCGAAAGGCCAGTACGAAAAGGAAATCGAGCATGCCAACAAAAACTATGATCCTATTTTTGCCAATTATGCGAAAAAGGATATTACCGAGCTGGCGAAAGACAGCAAGGCAACAAAAG
>JALUTJ010000465.1 GCA_027057985.1 Chromatiales bacterium | reverse complement strand
CATCAGCGCCTGCGCGTGAAAAAGTGCTTTTATTCAATGACCCGCGGCACCAGGTAAAGGCCATTTTCCACCGCCGGGGCAATTTTCTGGAAATGATCGCGCTGATTGGTTTCGGTGACCACGTCCTCGCGCAGGCGCTGATGCGCTTCGGTTGGATGCGCCATCGGTGTGACATTGTCGGTGTCGACCTCGTTCATCTGTTCCACCAGTTCTAAAATATTGCTGAGATTACTGGCATAGCCGGGAATATCCTGTTCCGCTATCTGCAGTCGTGCCAGGTGTGCAATTTTCTTTACATCATCTTTATCCAGTGACATAGGGGTTAAACTCCACTTTTTACTTTATCTAATCCAGAAAGCCTGTGATGGGCTCGGCAAATTCTACCAGTTATCATTACGCGCTGCTTGCTCATTTGCGCCTTATTATTTAAAGTAGCACCCTGATTTTCTCTTTTAATTAATATAAGAACCTAATAATTATGTTTTCACGCCTTCGGGGACTTTTTTCAAACGATATTTCTATCGATCTGGGTACTGCCAACACGTTAATTTACGTCAAGGGCAGTGGGATTGTACTCAACGAGCCGTCCGTGGTCGCGATTCGCCAGGAGCGAGGCCCCGGTGGCCCCAAAAGCATCGCCGCAGTCGGTGCCGATGCCAAGCGCATGCTCGGGCGAACGCCGGGCAATATTGTTGCCATTCGCCCAATGAAAGACGGTGTCATCGCCGACTTCACCGTGACCGAGAAAATGCTACAGCATTTTATTCGCAAGGTGCATGAAGATCAGACCCGCTTTTTCCGCCCCAGCCCACGCGTACTGATTTGCGTACCCTGCGGCTCCACCCAGGTGGAACGTCGTGCTATTCGTGAATCGGCCAACGGCGCCGGTGCACGTGAAGTTTACCTTATCGAAGAACCCATGGCGGCGGCCATCGGTGCCAAGATGCCCATCTCTGAAGCCAGCGGTTCCATGGTGCTGGATATTGGCGGGGGAACCACCGAGGTGGCGGTCATATCCCTCAACGGTATTGTCTATTCTGCCTCGGTTCGCATCGGTGGTGACCGTTTCGATGAAGCCATTATCAATTATGTACGCCGCAACTACGGCAGCCTGATTGGTGAGTCCAGCGCAGAACGCATCAAGCAGGAAATCGGTACCGCCTACCCTGGTAACGAGGTACGCGAACTGGAAGTACGCGGTCGCAACCTGGCCGAGGGGATTCCGCGCAGCTTTACCCTCAACAGCAACGAGATTCTCGAAGCCCTGCAGGAACCTTTAAGTGGCATCGTCAGCGCGGTAAAAACAGCACTGGAACAGACACCACCGGAACTGGCCTCGGATATTGCCGAACGTGGCATGGTGCTGACCGGTGGTGGTGCCCTGCTGCATGACCTTGATCGCCTGATCATGGAAGAAACCGGCCTGCCGGTTATTATTGCCGAAGATCCGCTCACCTGTGTTGCCAAGGGTGGCGGCATGGCGCTGGAGATGATTGATGAACATGGTGGAGACCTGTTCAGTCTGGAATAATTGTTGTTCCCGGTATTCCCGCAGCAGACGGGAAGCCGGGCAAAGCCCGTTTTTCATCGTACCCCTATTACTCATGCTGGAGGGATAACCCATTAAACTCTTATTCATCCAGGGCCCGTCTTTAGGTAACCGCCTGATCCTGCTGGTTATTTTATCCATTGCATTGATGACCATGGATCACCGCACCAGCTATGTGAATACCCTGCGTTCGGGTATCGCGGTACTGGTTTACCCGTTGCAATACATCGTCAACTTCCCGGCCAATGTGGGTGACTGGGCCTCGGAGAGTTTTGCCACCCGCCGTACCCTGCAGGAAGAAAATGCCACCCTGCGTACCCAGAACCGAATCCTTACCGCACAGTTACAGCGCCTGAATTTCCTCGAAACCGAGAACGTACACCTGCGCAACCTGCTGGAGTCTTCGCGGCGCATGGGCGATCGCATTCTCATTGCCGAACTGCTGTCGGTAGACATGGATCCTTACCGACACCAGGTCATGATCAACAAGGGCTCGTTATCCGGTGATGATATTTATCCGGGCCAGCCCTTTATCGATGCCCGGGGAATCATGGGCCGGCTGGTGCATGTATCACCATTTACCAGTACCGCCCTGCTGATTACCGACCCCGGCCACAGCATCCCGGTGCAGGTCAACCGTAATGGCCTGCGTGCCATTGCCAAAGGCACCGGCAGCCTGGCTCATCTGGAAATTCCCTATCTACCTAACAATGCTGATATTAAGGTGGGCGACCTGCTGGTCAGCTCCGGCCTTGGCTGTGTTTTCCCGGTCGGTTACCCGGTGGCGGTGGTGGAAAAAATCAATATCGATCCCAGCCTGCCTTTTGCCGAGGTACTGGCACACCCCACCGCAGAGCTGGATCGCAGCCGTGAAATACTGCTGGTCTGGCCCGGTGGCAAGGCCAATACCGACCCGGATAACCCCTGTAATAGTAATGCCGAGGCCACTCCGGCCACAGAAGCTGTGAAAAAAGAGAAAAAAG
>JALUTJ010000464.1 GCA_027057985.1 Chromatiales bacterium | reverse complement strand
CGATGAAAAGAGCCGCGATGCCTTGCCCTCGGTTGTGCGTTACAGCAAAGATGGTGTCATTGTCGGTGATGAAGCTCTCAGGGCAGCGGCGGATGATCCGCTCAATACGATTCAGTCGGTAAAGCGTTACATGGGCCGTGGTCTCGAAGATGTGCGTGAACAGGGTGGCAGGCGTCCCTATGAATTTGTTGAAACCGATAGCGGTGTCCCACGTATCCATACCGTTGCCGGTGATGTCAGTGCTATCGAGGTCTCGGCCGAGATACTCAAGACACTTAAAACCCGTGCCGAGCAGGCACTCGGTGGCGAGCTGACCGGCGTGGTCATAACTGTCCCGGCTTATTTTGATGATGCCCAGCGTCAGGCCACCCGTGATGCGGGTAAGCTTGCTGGTCTGAACGTGCTGCGCCTTTTAAATGAACCCACCGCAGCCGCCGTTGCCTATGGACTTGATAAGAAAGCCGAGGGTGTTATCGCGGTTTATGATCTCGGTGGTGGTACCTTTGATATCTCGATATTACGTCTGAATAAAGGTGTTTTCGAGGTTATGGCAACAGCCGGCGATACTGCGCTGGGCGGCGATGATCTTGATCATGCTCTGGTGCGATGGATTATCGAACAGGCCGGAATAAAGCTGGATGAAAACGATATCAGCCATCACCAGATGCGTCGTTTACTGCGAGATGCCTGTGCTGCCAAGGAAGCGCTGACCGCTGCCGATTCCGCCGAGCTGGATATTGAGCTCGATGATGGCACTCGTTGGCAGGGCAGTATCAGCCGAGAACAGTTTGAACAACTGATTATGCCACTGGTACAGAAATCATTACTGCCCTGTCGCCGTGCTTTACGTGATGCCGGGGTCGATGTTAGCGAAGTGATTTCCGTGGTGATGGTGGGCGGTTCCACCCGGGTGCCGCTGGTACGGGAAAAGGTCGCCGAGTTCTTTCAACAGCAGCCTTTAACCGATATCAATCCCGATACCGTGGTGGCCATTGGAGCAGCTATCCAGGCCGATGTGCTGGTAGGCAACAAGCCCGATGATGAGCTGTTATTACTTGACGTGATACCGCTGTCCCTCGGGCTGGAAACCATGGGCGGGCTGGTAGAAAAAGTGATTAGCCGCAATACCACGATTCCCGTTGCCCGGGCTCAGGACTTTACCACGTTCAAAGATGGCCAGACTGCCATGTCGATACATGTTGTTCAGGGTGAACGTGAGCTGGTCAGTGACTGTCGTTCACTGGGTCGTTTTACTCTGCATGGTATTCCGCCCATGGTTGCCGGTGCTGCCCGTATCCGGGTTACTTTCCAGGTTGATGCCGATGGTCTGTTATCGGTAATGGCGCGTGAAGAAACCACTGGTGTTGAAAGCGGTATCGAGGTCAAGCCATCCTATGGCTTAAGTGACAGTGAAATCGAAACCATGTTACGTGATTCAATCGAGCACGCGCAGGATGATGTTGCCGCACGCATGTTACGCGAGCAGCAGGTTGAAGCTGAACGGGTACTCGAAGCCCTGCACGCGGCACTGCAAGAAGACGGTGATTTACTTGATGATGAAGAACGTCAGCAGATCGATGCAGCGGCCGGGAAATTAATTGGCCTGATTGAAGGTGATGATCCCGGGGCTATCAAGGATGCCATTGCCGAACTGGACAGGGCAGCTACGACCTTTGTTGCTCGTCGCATGGACGGTAATATCAAAAAAGCCCTTGCCGGGCATAATGTAGATGAATTTTAAAAGTTGAAATTATGACAAAAGTAATCTTTCTCCCCCATGAAGAGTTATGCCCCGAGGGTGCGGTACTGGAAGTTGAGCCAGGCACCAACCTGATCGAAGCCGCGCTGGATAATGATATTCATATCGAGCATGCCTGTGAGATGTCCTGTGCCTGCACTACCTGTCATGTCTATATTCGTGAAGGTTTCGATAGCCTCGAGGAATCGACTGAAACCGAGGATGATATGCTGGACAAGGCATGGGGACTTGAGCCGGATTCGCGTCTCAGTTGCCAGGTTGTGGTTGGAGACGAAGATCTGGTAGTCGAAATCCCACGTTATACCATTAATATGGTTTCCGAGAATCACTAAGCGAGGTGAAATATGTCATTAAAATGGATTGATAGCCTGGATATTGCCATTGCCCTCGATGAGACCCACCCGGACGTAGATCCGCAATATATTCGTTTTACCGACCTGCATCGCTGGGTCTGTGAACTGGAAGAATTCGATGATGATCCGCAACATTCCAACGAGAAAATCCTCGAAGCCATCCAGCTTGCCTGGATTGATGAAAAAGACTAAATAAGCGTTCCAGATACTAATGTTGTAAAAGATTCAATATTAAATCTGACGTGACGTAAGTGGAGGTAATTCAAGCTATTGCCGATCAAGACACGCCGTGAATACATCCCTGTAGGCTCGGGGGCCGCTGTCCCTGCGGCCCACGGTCTTGATTGACAACAGCTTTCTACCTCCAAAGAGCTTTTTTAGCTTGAAGTATAATGCTATCTGAAATTGCCATTTCACTTATAC
>JALUTJ010000463.1 GCA_027057985.1 Chromatiales bacterium | reverse complement strand
TTGATGATAGTCAATCGGTGCGTAAACAGCTGGAGCTGGAACTGGAACTATTTGATGTCTCGGTTGATTTTGCCGAAGACGGTAACACTGCATTTAACCTGCTCAAGGATAACCATTACGATCTTGCCCTTCTCGACGTGGTTCTACCTGACAAAGATGGATTCCTTATCTGTAAACACATCAAATCAACCAGCAAGGACACCATCGCCATTATGCTCACCGGCAAGGCAACCCAGGCTGACAAGATCAAAGGCTCGCTGGCAGGCTGTAATGACTACCTGATAAAACCGGTTGGCAGAAATACATTCCAGAATGCGGTTAAGCACTACATTCCACTTAAAAATATATCAACGGCAATAGAAGCCTGAATAACCCAGGGAGATTAGACCATGGCCATAAATAAAGTTCTCGTCGTCGACGATTCAGATACAGAATTATCCAATATCAAAGGTATTGTCAGCAGCACTGGCTGTATCGTACTCAGTGCCAGCAGTGGTGCAGAAGCCGTGGAGATTGCCAAAAATGAACAGCCAGACATTATTTTTATGGACATTATCATGCCCGATATGGATGGTTATGAAGCTACCCGCAAACTTAACAATGATCCGAAAACTCGTGATATCCCTATTGTCTTTGTCAGCAGCAAGAACCAGAAAGCCGACAAGCTCTGGGCACAGATGCAGGGCGGAAAAGGTTATGTCACCAAGCCTTACACAGCTGACAAGATTATTGACCAGTTAAAGTCGTTCAATTAAATAGCGGAAAATTTTAATGCAGGTATATGCAGACAAACTATCCGGTTCCACCGATACAGAGAAAGGCAATGCAGCCATGCCTATGGCTGTTCTGGAGAGCTCTACCCTGTTCTCAGCAGAGGGGCTTGTCTTCCCTGAAGATACCGCTGACCGTCCGGATATCCGTTACGGCTACATCATAGCCGGTCTGCATTTCCTGGTACCAGAAAAAATGATCAGCGAGGTTATCCAGAACCCGAAAATCTTTAACCTGCCAAATTCGCCAGAATGGGTAGAAGGTCTGATAAATGTTCGCGGCAGTATTATTCCGGTAATGAATATTGCCCGTTTATTGAAGAATAATCTGCCAGTTAAAGATCAGCGTGTTTTATTGCTCAATGATGTCAATGAAAAACAGGCTGTGGCCATCATTATTGATGAATTACCAGTATCACTGGTGTACGAGGATTTACCACCAACGAAAGAAGCATATCCGGGAAATATCCAGGATTACCTGGGTGAAGGGTTTCAGCATAAGGGAACAAGCTGGATAGAGTTCAGGCCCCAGGACCTTTTCAAAAAACTTGCCAATAAAAATAATAGCCAGGCTTAATATTGATTTACGCAAAAATGAGGTTAGCAAAAAATGCTTAATAAAATGGGAATCGGCTCCAGGCTTGTATTACTTATTGCCACCCAGACACTGGTACTGGCAATTATTGGTGCAACAGCAATTTACGGTCTGAACTTTGCTTCAAATACGACGGAAAGCCTGAATGAAAATATTATAGAACAGGTATCACTGAACCAGCTAAATAATGTTGTGCGTACCGATTTACTCGATATGGTCAATAATGTCGCCAATGAGAAAATCAGCTGGGAAGAAGGCAGTGCAAACCTGCTGGCAGCTAAAAACCTGCTGGTCAATAACTGGGATGAATACAAGGAAGATAAATCGGCTGAAGACAGGAAGGATATCGAGGCATCACTGGGAAATGAATATCGTAATATTCTGACTGCCATCTCGGAACTCGACAGCATCTTTGCCATGCAGGATATCTATGGCCTGCGCACCTTTCTGGAAACAAAAGCCAGTAAACTGATTCAACCCTTTTTAACCGAACTGAGTGAACGTGTTAATGAGCATCAACTGCTCTCGGAATCCCTGTTCCAGAACACCATAGCAACCAATAAACTCTTCTTTAATGCAACTACGGCAAGCATGGCGCTGGGTTTATTATTAGCGGTTTTACTTGGCTATGTTATCTATCGTTCTATTTCCGGCCCGATCAACCGGATTTCTGATACGGTGAAAAAAGTCGCCGAAGGTGATTACCATGCCCGTACCGATATTTCCGGTGTTGATGAACTGGCCCGTCTGGGTGCTGCATTTGACGGCCTGCTGGCTGAAAAAGTAACCAGCCTGGTTGAAATCGAAAAAAGTAATGAAGAGCTTAATGAATCCGTAATCAAGCTGCTAGAAGCGGTTTCCAAATTAAGTCAACGTGATCTGACTATCAAGGTACCAGTCACCGAGGATGTAACTGGCCCGGTTGCAGATGCACTTAACCTCTTTACCTCTGAAACCTCCAGGGTACTCAAGGGTGTACGTGTTATTTCCGAAGAAGTGGCACGTGCTACAGCCCTGGTTAAGGAGCAATCCGATTCAGTTATCGTCGTGGCAACCAAAGAACAGGCAGCGGTAATGAACACCTCTAAAGAACTGGAAAACGCGGTTCATGCCATGGGACATATTGCTGACCTTGCCCGCTCCTGTAACCAGGAAGCCGAGAATGCCATTC
>JALUTJ010000462.1 GCA_027057985.1 Chromatiales bacterium | reverse complement strand
TTACCTGGGTGTACTGCCTTTAACCTCCATTCTTACCAGTGCCCCGGATATGCTGGTCGAAGAACTGATGCTCACCGATGTCGAGGGTATCCCGGCAAACAAGCATGCTCGCGATGTTGCCAACCTGTTCGAACACCGTGACTTTATTACCGCACCGGTCGTCGATGATGAGAATCATCTACTGGGTCGTATTACCATCGATGATGTGGTTGATGTTATTCGTGACGATGCCGATCACTCTCTTTTGAGTATGGCGGGTCTGAATGAAGAAGAAGATATGTTCGCACCGGTATTCATCAGTGCCAGACGGCGTTCAGTCTGGCTTGGTATCAATCTCCTGACCGCTTTCCTAGCTTCATGGGTGATAGGCCTGTTCGATACTACGATTCATAAAATGGTTGCTCTCGCAGTATTGATGCCTATTGTCGCCAGCATGGGCGGGATTGCCGGCAGCCAGACCCTGACCCTGGTGATTCGTGGTATGGCCCTGGGACAGGTTGGAAAAAGTAATGCACGGCGTTTACTGCTCAAGGAAATGGGGGTCGGGATTCTCAATGGCCTTATCTGGGCAATCGTGATTGCCGGAGTTGCTGGTCTCTGGTTCAAGAGTACTCAGCTAGGCATTATTATTGCTGCAGCGATTGTGATTAACCTGGTGATTGCCGCGATTTCCGGTGCCACCATTCCGCTCATTCTCAAGCGCTTTGGTGCCGATCCTGCCCTCTCAGGATCCGTGGTTCTGACCACGATTACCGATGTGATTGGTTTTTTTGCCTTCCTCGGTCTTGCAACCCTTTACCTGACCTGAAGATTACTCATCCTCGCCAAAACGGTTTGCAATCAGTTCCAGCAGAGCCTGCATTGCCTGCTGCTCATCTTCACCATTGATAATCAGTTCGATCTCTGATTCTTTGCCCGCCGCAAGCATCATGACACCCATAATACTCTTGCCATTTACCTTTTGCCCATTACGCCGGAGATGAATTTCTGAACTGAACTGAGAGGCCAGGGTGACAAACTTTGCTGCAGCACGGGCATGCAGACCAAGCTTGTTAACAATTGTGGTGGTTTGCTGTAACACGACAATGATTTCTTTAAAGTTAATTATTGTTCAACAATAATAACACCATTCTGCCCGCCGCTCACGGCTTTATGTGCCAGCTTATGCAGAGGCAGATCGGGGTAGTTCATAATCCGTACCAGCATTGGCAGGTTAAGACCACTAATAATAGTAACGTTCTCACTGGCGAGTTTACTGGCAATATTACTGGGGGTGGAACCATACATATCGGTCAACACCAGAACGCCACTATTATTTTTTTCGGCCTGAAGTTCCTGTAACAGCTTTTGCGCTATTTGCAGGCGTTCTTCCGGTTCACAGGTCTGGGAGACGGGCATCAGTTTATAGGGCAATGGGCAGTCACCACCCATAACCGAGATAGCGGCATCAAAAAGGGCTGCGCCAACATTATAGTGGGTTATGACAAGCAAGCCGACCATTCAAGAAAGTTCCCTGTGCCGTGAAAGGACATTATTGTGTTTATTTTTAACTTCCTTTGCAAGTTTGTTCACCATGTAAACCGAGCGGTGTTGCCCGCCAGTACAGCCAATGGCAATAGTGATATAACTGCGGTTATCGGCCTCGAATCGGGGAATCCATTTGTCGAGGAAGCTGAGAATGTCATTATGCATTTCCTGTACTTCCGGGTATTCATCCAGGTACTCGATAACTGGCCTGTCAAATCCGGTCTGGGTACGCAACTCGCTAACCCAGTGTGGGTTGGGCAGGCAGCGCACATCAAAAATAAAATCAGCATTGATTGGAACACCGTGTTTAAAGCCAAAAGATTCAAACATGATGGAAATACCGGTGTTATCTGCCCCCTTGACTCTTGCCTTGATCAGGTCTCGCAGCTGGTGCACATTGCTGGAGCTGGTATCGATGCGCAGGTCGGCTTCGGCTGAAATCGGTTCCAGCAGATGCCGTTCCTGGGTAATGGCTTCATTGAGCGGGGTTTCCTGGTTACTCAGTGGGTGTTTACGTCGGGTTTCACTAAAACGTTTTAGTAGTGCGGCATCACTGGCTTCGAGAAAGAAGGTTTCGCACTGGATCCCCTGATTTTGTAACTGGCGTATCTGGCGGGGAAAGTTTTCCAGTTCGGAGGTGATATTGCGGGCATCAATGCCGATAGCGACATATTCGTGGCTGGCTTCAATAATTTCCTGGCTCAGGGCGCCGAGCATATTAATGGGCAGGTTATCGATACAGTAATATTCCAGGTCTTCGAGCACCTGTAAGGCGATACTCTTACCGGAACCGGATAATCCGCTGACAATGACAAGTTTCATTAATAGTGGTGCTTATTGTTGTTGTTCAACCTTGTTACAGCATAGCACAAGTTAATAAATAGACCAGATAATCACGACAAATAGCTATTCCAATTGCCTGTTCCTTCAAGAAAGTTAAAAGTGTATTTTGTTTTCTGTAAACGGGGTCATTCAGCCATTGCCGATCAAGACAAGCCGTAAATACATCCCTGTAGGCTCGGGGGCCGCTGTCCCTGCGGCCCACGGTCTTGATCGACAACGGCTTTCGACCTCCTGAACTTTTCCTCTATATTCGAGTGTACAGGCATTTGGAACACTTAATTATTCAGCTGCAGAAATATTGCCTTAGTTATCGTTAATGGAATCCTGCTGGCGCTGGATAAAATCTTTGGCGGCACTGTAACCATTGAGTAGCAGGACATGGTTACGCACGGCTGCTTCGATAATGACGGCAACATTACGGCCGGGGGCAACCGGGATCTGCACTTCGGGAATCTGTACCCCCAGTACATCACGCTGGCGCTGTGAGCCACCGATACGATCCACTTCCCACAGGGTATTTTCAGAAATCGTATCGAGGTGAACGATAAGGCGCAGGCGCTTGGTTTCTACGATCGAGGTATCACCGAACATGGCGCGGACATTGAGAATACCAAGGCCACGTACCTCGAGAAAATCTTTTAGTAGTACCGGGCTACGACCACGAATGGTATCCGGGGCACTGCGATGAAATTCCGGGGCATCATCGGCAACAAGGCGGTGGCCACGGCTGATCAGTTCCAGCGCCAGCTCACTTTTACCAATGCCGCTGGGCCCGGTGAGGAGAACCCCAATTCCCATCACTTCCATAAAAACACCGTGGATGATTTCCCGGTCACCGAGCAGCTGTGCCAGCAGGTACTGTAATAGTTCAGTCAGTTCATTACTGGGCCGGGGGCTGCAGAGTAGCGGGGTTTTCGTCTGTTCTGCCAGTTCGATAAATTCATCACTGACGCGGGTTTTATCCTGAATATTGGCAAAGATGATCATTGCCGGCTGTGAGTTGAACAGGCGCTGGATGGCATCCTTGTGCGAGTTCTTTCCCAGTTGCTGCAGGTAATCGACTTCCTCCGGGCCGAGCACCTGTATCTGGTTTGGCTTGACCAGGTTCAGGTAACCGGCCACGGGGGTTGTCAGGTTTTTCTCATTTTTAAGCTGGCGCTGTTCACCATCTCTGCCCGCACACCAGTGCAAACCCAGCTGTTCACCGTGTGTCTTTAAAAAGTCATGAACGGTGAGATCAGCAGGCATGGTTAATCTGGCTTTTGCCACTGGGTGAGAAGTTGATAGATACTTTCTGCATCCTTTAGTTGTCGCAGCCTGTTGCGCAGCGCTTCATCATTGAACATGGCTGCAAGATGCGCCAGTACCTGCAGGTGTTCATCGGTACACTGTTCCGGCACTATCAGGGCAAAGAGGATATCAACCGGCTGGTTATCAATAGCATCAAAATCAACACCATGATTGAGCCGGATAAAGGCACCAGTAATTTTTTCACAGTTTTCGATACGACCGTGGGGTATGGCAACACCATACCCCACGCCGGTAGAGCCGAGACGCTCGCGGGAAATCAGGCTGTTAAAAATCTCTGTCGCATCGAGTCGTTCCTGATCACGAACAAGTAACTGACTGATTTCCTCGAGCGCTCTTTTTTTGCTACTGACATCGATATTGGTCTTTATTCGTCCAGCATCGATTATTTCAGATAATTGCATTCGCTTTGTAATCCTTTACTCTTCTGCAACAGCCTGGTGCTTGATCTGGTTCCCTTCCTGGCGATGGTGGTCTTTGAGCTTTTCCTTGTGCTTTTTAATCTGACGGTCCAGCTTGTCCACCATGGAATCAATTGCAGCATACATATCTTCTTCTGTTGAGTCGGCAAACAGACTGGCACCATTGACATTAACAGTGGCTTCTGACTTCTGACGCTGTTTTTCTATACTCAGAATTACATGGACATTGTTGACATGATCAAAATGTTTTTCGAGGCGTTCAAGTTTTTCAGTAACATAGTTTTTTAATGAATCGGTAACCTCTACATGGTGTCCAGTAATATTTAGTTGCATAGTTTTCTCCTTTACGCGCTGTTAAGCGAGACGTTTACGTTCATTAGACGGTGGAATCGCCAATGACTCTCTATATTTAGCGACCGTTCTTCGTGCAACATTAATGCCCTGTTCCTCGAGAATGCTGGCAATCTTGTTGTCACTCAAGGGCTTCTTCGGTGTTTCAGCCGCGATCAGTTTCTTAATCAGAGCACGAATTGCGGTCGCAGAACATTCCCCGCCACTCGATGTACTGACATGGCTGGAAAAGAAATATTTCAGTTCAAAAATACCCCGTGGGGTATGCATGTATTTTTTCGTCGTTACCCTGGAAATGGTCGATTCATGCATATCAACCTCTTCTGCAACATCATGTAATACCAGGGCTTTCATGGCTTCCTCGCCATGTTCAAGAAAATCCTGCTGTCGTTCAACGATACAGCGGGCTACCTTTAGCAGGGTTTCATTACGGCTAACCAGGCTCTTGATAAACCAGCGCGCTTCCTGCAGATGATTTTTCATCGACTGGTTGTCTTCGCTGTTTTTGACATCCTTGATCATGCTGGCATAGGTATTATTGATGCGCAGCTTTGGCGTGGCATCTGCATTGAGCTCAACCTTCCATTTGCCATTGACTTTTTTAACCGTGACATCGGGAATAATATATTCCGGCTGGTTGGCCGTAATCTGTCCGCCCGGGCGCGGGTTCATGCTCTGGATAAGCTGGATAACATCCCTGAGATCATCTTCAGAGAGTTTCATCTTCCGCATCAGTTGTGGATATTCACGATTGGCAAGCAAATCAAAATAGTCATCGACCAGCTTGATAGCGTATTCACGCAGATCGGTATCATCGGGCTGGCGGTGTAACTGGATAGACAGGCTTTCCTGCAGGTTGCGCGCACCCACACCGGCAGGCTCAAAGTTATGAATCTGTCGCAGTACCGCTTCGACTTCATCTGTCTCAACTTCAAAGCTGTTATCTTCATTGATAGTGGCAGTTATATCCTGTAGCGAAGCCTGTAAAAAACCATCATCATTGATTTCATCGACCAGCACTTCGGCAATGGCGGCATCGGTTTCGCTGAATGGAGTCATCTTGATCTGCCAGCGCAGGTGTTCCTGCAGGCTTTCACTGCCCGCGGTGTAGACTTCTGGTTGATCGTCGGCATTATAGCTTGAAGCGGTATTGCTGCTTGCAGGCAGAACCGAGTCATAGATATCGTCCCATGTACTGTCTACCGGGAGTTCATCGGGCAGGGTTTCTGCAGTCGCTTCATTTTGCAGTGGTTCGGTAACGGTTTCGCTACTGCCAGTTTCAACCGCCTCGCCATCATTGCCATTGTCGGCCACTTCCTTGTCGGCATTTGTATCTGCCTCGGACTCTTCACCGATTTCCAGCATCATATTGGAATCCAGTGCATCCTGAATTTCGGTATTTAATTCAAGTGTGGACAGCTGCAACAGGCGAATGGCCTGCTGAAGTTGAGGGGTCATGGTCAGGTTCTGACCGAGTCGGAATTGAAGTGTTTGTTTCATATAGTGGTTTGCAAGTGCCGGGACCTTCTTGATTCTGACCGGACTTAATCTAATTTTAGCTTATTTTCACAGAATGTGTAGTACTGTTTAAAGCTTGAAATTTTCACCCAGATAGACTTCGCGTACCTCCTTGTCGGCCAGCAGGGTATCAGGCTCACCGCTGGCAATTACCTTGCCGGCATTCATAATATAGCCGCGTTCACAGATACCCAGGGTTTCCCGAACATTGTGGTCGGTTATTAACACCCCGATATCCCGTTCCTTCAGGTGCTGGATAATGGACTGTATATCACGTACAGAAATCGGGTCAACACCGGCAAAGGGTTCATCCAGCAGAATAAAGCGTGGATCGGTGGCAAGGGCGCGCGCGATTTCCACCCGGCGGCGCTCACCACCAGAGAGGCTCATGCCCAGCCCGTTGCGGATATGGCCAATATGCAGTTCATCCAGCAGATCTTCGAGTTTCTGCTCCTGCTCCTGTGGGCTGAGTTCCTTGCGGGTCTGCAGGATGGCCATAATATTGTCTGTTACCGATAGCTTGCGGAAAATCGAGGCTTCCTGGGGCAGGTAGCCCAGTCCAAGCCGGGCACGCTGATGCATGGGATAGTGGGTGATATCGGTGTCTCCAAGCAGGATTCGTCCCTGCTCAGCATTGATGAGCCCGGCAACCATGTAAAACGAGGTGGTTTTGCCGGCGCCATTCGGGCCGAGCAGGCCCACGACCTCACCGCTGTGAATTTCCATGGAGACATCCTGAACCACCTTGCGGCCCTTGTAGCTTTTGCTCAGGTGTTCAGCTTTAAGAATGTTATTATTTTCACTCATGCTTATTCAGCTTCTGTGTTGTTTTCTTCTTCGAGGATGACATGAACCCGGGAATCGGCGGCCGCCTTGCTGCTTTTTTCAGCATTTTTCCCGCCAGGCTGGCCCGAGGCGAGCAGACGTTTTTCCCGACTATCGTATTCAATGATTTTGCCACTAAAATGACGGCTTCCCTGATCAACCTTGGCATTTCCTCTGAGCAGTAATTTTTCTGTATCGGCAAAATATTCGAACTGTTTCGCCTGTGCCCTGAGTTCAGCTTCGTCTTCCGGTTTCTGCTGCGCCCGGGCCGGGTTGCCAGTAATCAGGGCACGTTCGAGTTTTTCCTCTTTTATATATAGCGTAATGCTGTCGGCAACGATCTTGAGGTTACCTTTTTTAAAGCGGACATGGCCTTTATATTGACTGATCCCTTTTTTATTATCCAGTAATAAATAGTCGGCACGGATATCGATATTTTTGTAGTGGCTACGGGTATCTCCCATAAATTCAATACGGTTACGTTTCAGGTCGGCTTTCATCCTGTTAGCACGAATGCTGTTATTTCCTTTTTTGAGCCGTACCGGCTCTGGGCTCGACATCTGCTGCTTTTCTGTCTGGATCAGAAGTTGCTCCGTCTCAAGCCGTAGTGGCTGAACGGTTTTATTTTTGACCAGTTCACGTAGCACTACCTTGCCCTTAAGATTTAGCTGGCTTTTACCCTGGTAACCGCTTGCCGTTTTTGCGCTTGCCTGCCAGCGTGGTGCGCCACTTTCATAGAGCTGGAAATCAGGTTGCTCAAAATACAGGCTATTGTCATCGGGGTAGTGTTGCATCAACGCGGCGCGGCTGCGGTAGGCGGGTTGACCCTCAGTATTCATGGTGGTGGCACTAAAGTTTTTCAGAAAGTAATCCGGGATATGCTGCTTTTGTTCCTTGTGGCTGAGCTGCTTCTGCTCCATGGAGTCGAAAATCCAGCCACTGATAATGGCCAGCAGGATAATCAGTAATAGCAGGGTAATATAATGCAGGCGTCCCATTAGCCGGGTTCACCCAGGTAGTAAGCAAACTGTTGTTGTAACTTGCCCTGCGCCTTCATGATTAATTCGCAGACATCACGTGCAGCGCCACGGCCACCGGCATGGGGGGTGACCCAATGGCAGTGCTGTTTTACCAGTGAGTGGGCATCGGCCACGGTTACTGCCAGACCACAGCGTAATAGCACTGGCAGATCGATAACATCATCTCCCACATAGGCGGCCTGTTCTGCCGGAATTCCTTCGGCCTGCAGCACGTGTTCAAAGGCAGGCAGTTTTTCCTGCTGGCCCTGGTAGATATGTTTTATGCCCAGGCTTTCCATGCGGTGTATGACGACGTTGGAGGTACGCGCGGTAATCACGGCCACATTGACGCCGGTTTTCTGCAGCATCTTGATCCCGAGACCATCCTTGGAGAAAAAGGCCTTGTACTCCATACCATTGTCATCGACGATCAGGCGGCCATCGGTCAGCACACCGTCGACATCAAAGACGAGCAGGCGAATCCTGGCTGCTTTATCGTGGATATCTTTCATGACTGTTCCAGTAGTTCACAAACCCGTTGTAAATCTTCCGCCGTATCCACGCCCGGGCCGGGAGCAATCTTTGCAGTAAGAACGCGGATCTTTTCACCATGGTAGAGCACGCGAAGTTGTTCCAGTGACTCGGTTTTTTCAATTGCGCTGGCGGGCCAGTCGAGATACTGGCGAACAAAGCCGGCACGATAGCCGTAAAGACCGATATGGCGCTGGTAATCCTGGTTTGCAGGTAAGTAGCGAAGTGTCTCGTTGAAGGTATCGCGCGACCAGGGTACTGCAGCACGGGTAAAGTACAGCGCGTTGTCATTAATATCCCGCACAACCTTGACGGCATGGGGATCGAACAGCTCCTCGATATCGGTGAGTGGTGTGCACAGGGTTGCCATTTTCAGGGTTGCATCCTGTTCCAGAGCCTGGCCTACCTGGTCGAGGCAGACTGGTGGCATCAGGGGTTCATCACCCTGCAGGTTGATGAGAATCTGCTCATCACTAAAGCCCAGCTGCTCGATGACCTCGGAAAGCCGCTCGGTGCCGGACTGGTGATCACTGCGGGTCATGCAGACACGGATGTCGGTATCGCCAAGGGCATCGGCTATCTCGGTTGCATCGGTAGCAACAATGACCTCGTCGGCCTGGCTTTTCTGTGCCTGCTCGATCACCCTTTTTATCATCGGTTTACCGCAAATATCCCGCAGCGGCTTGCCGGGTAAGCGGGTTGAGGCGTAGCGGGCGGGTATAATTATTTTAAAACTCATAATGCTGATATTCTAACGTAATGTCTTGCCGCTGACACGGTTATTGCCACTCGAATGGCTATATATTGACCCCCGGGAGTGATACCATTAGTATCAGAATTGGTGATAAGTTACTGAAATTATATAAAAATCCATGAAAATTTCCGCCTCGGTCTATTCCAGCAAGAGCCAGTCTTTGCCCGATATCATTCGTGATCTGGATATGCACGGTGCGGATCTGTTTCATATCGACTGTAATGATGACCTTTCAGTATTCACGGATATTGCCGAGATCAAGCAGCTGAGTAAAACGCCAGTGGATTTGCATATTATCAGTAATGAGCCGGAAAAGTTTTTTGCCGAGATCGCGGACAAGCAGGTGGATTATGTCACCTTTCAGTATGAAAACCTGCAACATAAACTGCAAGTACCCGATTCAGTCACGGCAAAGCTCGGGCTGGCGATTGTATCCGACACCGATATTTCGGTCTTCGATGATTATGCCGATCGTTTTGATTTTATTCTTTTTATGACCACCACGCCGGGGCAAAGTGGCGGGGTTTTCGATAAAAGCAATTTCAGGAAAATTCGCCAGTTCCGCCAGCGCTACCCGCAAAAGAAAATTCATGTTGATGGCGGCGTAAACGGCGAGGTTTCCTTTATACTGCGCAATATGGGCGTATATGCCTCGGTATCCGGATCTTACCTGATGAACAGCGAGTCCATGGGCGCGGCAATGCTGAACCTGAAGACGTATGATGTGGACTCACATTTCCAGGTCAGGGATTTTATGCGCGAGGTGGACGAGATACCGTTATTGAAACCTGCCGATCGCAGTGTGCAAAGCATCCTGCAATCAATCGAAGATTATGATCTTGGTTTTACCATTCTGGTGGATGAACAGGGCAGGCTTGAAGGTATGGTAACCAATGCCGATGTCCGCAAGGGCTTGCTAAAACATAGCGATGATCTGAACAGGATCACGGTTGCAGATATAACCAATACCCGTCCGGTTACGGCAAGACAGGACATGAGTGTAATGGAATTATTGCGCTTTATTAAACAGCAGAGTTTTGCCATATCATACCTGCCGGTGGTGGATGAGAATAACAATGTTACTGGTGCAGTAACCTTCTTTAATTTGATCAAAGGTGAATTATGATTATTCATTTAAAAAATAGTGTAGCTGATGCCGAGGTAGAAAAAATCGCCCGTCAGCTGGATGCTTTTCATATCAGGAAGCCGGACTACCATGTGCTGGTAACGCCCTCAGCACTGAAAGAAGTTCCGCCAGAGTATGAAAACCTGGTTGAAGCCAGTTTTGTCTTTCCAAATGATATGCAGCTTTCCAGTGCCGAGTATTTCAGCGAGACCCGCGAAATCAATATCAATGGTGTAAAAATTGGTGGCAGCAACAATAATACCATGGTGATTGGTGGCCCCTGTTCGGTTGAGTCGGAGGAGCAGATTACCCAGTCTGCGGAACTGATGAAAGAACTGGGTATTTCAACCTTGCGTGCCGGTTGTTACAAGCCACGCACTTCTCCCTATTCATTTCAGGGCATGGGGCTCGAAGGCCTGAAGTTGCTGGATAAAATGCGCAGCAAGTACGGCCTTAATATTATTACCGAAGTGCGTGATACCACACATGTGGATGAAGTGATCGAGTATGCCGATATCGTACAGATTGGTGCCAAGGCCATGTATGACCAGGGTATATTGCGTCGTTGCGGCAAGACCGATAAGCCAATTCTGTTAAAGCGTGGCTTCGGCACCAACCTGCAGGAATTCGTGCAGGCAGCTGAATTTATACTTTCCGGTGGTAACGATAATGTTATTCTGTGTGAACGCGGAATCCGTACTTTTGAAACCAAAACCCGCTTCACTCTGGACCTGTGTGGTGTGGCTTACTTAAAAGAATATACTAACCTGCCCATTATTCTTGATCCCAGTCATGCGCTGGGTTACCGCTATGGTGTACCCGATTTATCACGCGCCTGTACCGCGATGGGTATAGAGGGACTGTTAATCGAGGTGCACCCGGATCCTTCCGTGGCTAAATCAGATGCAGCACAACAACTGGATCATGATATGTTCCGTGAATTAATGACAACCCTGCGGCCTGTCGCCAGCGCCATTGGCCGGACAATTATTTAGGTCTGCTCAAGCTGAAACTGTAGAGAGAAAATAATGCCTTTAAGAAGTGATATTAAGTTTCTGGCACTGGATGTCGATGGCGTCATGACTGATGGTGGCATGTATTATTCTGAAAGTGGAGAAGAAATTAAGCGTTTTGATACCAAGGATGGTCGCGGCATTATCGAGTTACAGAAAGCAGGGATTCCAGTTGGCCTGATTAGCTCGGGGTTTAAATCCCGTATTATTGAAGGCCGTTGCAAAACATTAAAAATAGACTGGGCCTATGTGGGAACCGATCCCAAACTCGGCATCCTGGAAAAATGGTGTAAAGAGATGAAAATTAGTCTCAACCAGGTGGCCTATATCGGTGATGATGTCAATGATAGAGAGATTATTCAATCGGTCGGCCTTACTGCCTGTCCAGCTGATGCAATCAAGAGTATCAGAGAAATAGTGGATGTAGTTTTGACCTGTAATGGTGGCTATGGCGCTATTCGAGAATTTATAGAAGAACATCTGGGACTAGAGTTATAATTTTCCAAACCAACAGGTATAAAGAAATAACAGGGTGTATATGGAAATCGTAGTTGTTGATGATCACCAGCTTTTTCTTGATGGTTTTGGCATGCTGCTGAGCAAGCTAAACCATGAAGTCAATCTGCATACTTATGAAAATGCAGATAAGGCCCTGTCTGCGATAATAGAAAATAATGATATTGATCTGGTTATTCTTGATATGAGCCTGCCGGATCTTGATGGGGTCGAAGTACTAAAAAAAGCTCGTGAGCAGGGTATCCTGGTTCCAGTGGTATTTGTTTCAGCAAGTGACAATATCTATAAAATCGCCTGTACCTATTACTACGGTGGCAATGGTTTTATCCCCAAGACAACCGATACGGAAGAAATGCTGCAAGCCTTGCAACAGGTGCTTGAGGGTGAGATATATTTTCCGCCTGATATGAAGCTTGCGATTGAACAGCAGTTACAGGAAATTCAGAAAATTCAGCAGGTACGTGAACAGCTAACCAGTCGCCAGCTGGAAGTACTGAAAATTATGGCTCAGGGAGCATCGAACAAAGAAATTGCCGAAGCCCTGTTTATTTCAGAGCCCACGGTAAAATCACATATCAGCATTATTTACCAGTTGTTTAATGTGAATAAACGGGTGGAGTGTATTCGCAAGGCAGAGTGGTTAGGCATTCTATAAAGGCTGCCTGATACCACTCTGGTTAATCTGCTGGATTGCCATACGCAGTTCCGCTGGCTTGACAGGTTTATGCAATACGGTATGACCTGTCTGCAAAAACTCCTGGATTTGCTCTGCCGCGGTATCGCCGGTAATCATAATACCGGGTATAGCAATACGCTGATGAATTTCTTTTAATAGAGTAATACCCGTTTCATGTTCACGTAAACGGTAATCAGTAATTACGAGATCGATACTATTATTTCCAATTATTTCCAGAGCCTGTTGAATATTATCGGTTTCCCAAACCTTGCAGCCCCAGCGCTGCAGAAGAAGGCGCATGGCATCACGTACATCGACTTCATCTTCAACGAGTAATATGCGGACATCCTGCAGCGAAAGCGTGCTGTTACTGGAAGCGATATTGAGTGAGGATTTTTCCTGCTCTTTAGTTGCCAGCGGTAACTTGAATGAAAAATTACAGCCATTACCATCAATCGATTCCAGTGTAATTGCACTGTCAATGAGCTGTGTAAGACGTTTGACTATGGCAAGCCCCAGTCCCAGACCTTTTTTCCGATCTCGTTCCGGGTTCTGCAGCTGGTAAAACTCATCGAAAATATATTCCTGCTCATGCGCAGGTATCCCTGGCCCATTATCCCGGATATTGATCTGTAGAAAATTATCCCGGCAATGTGTTTCAACAATAACAAGGGCTTCTTCAGGCGAGTATTTGATAGCATTTGCCAGCAGGTTCTGCATAATCCGTTTGATAATGATGGGATCAGAAAAAACCCTGCAGGAAGATTTTGTAAAGGCCAGTTGTTGATTTTTTTTATGGGCCAGCGGTTCAAATTCTTCCTGTAGTTCTCCGGTAATTTCATTGATATCAAAAACGGTTTTATGTACCTGTACTCCACCGGCATCGAGTTTCGATATATCCAGTAATGCATTGAGTAACTCACGCAGAGCATTGTGACTGCTGGTAATGCGTTCAGCCAGTTCAATATCGATTTCCTTTTCCAGGTTTTCTCTCAGTGCTTCGGTAAACAGAGTCATAGATTGCAGGGGCTGACGCAGGTCATGACTGGCCGAGGCGAGGAATTTTGACTTTGCAAGATTGGCAGCCTCTGCCTTTTCCTTTTCCTTTTTCAGATTTTCAACCAGATCCTGGTTCTCGATACTAAGACGAATACCTGCCATGCTGGATTTATAGTTGTTACGACAGAACAGGCTGTTGGCAATAACAAAAATCACGATCATCCAGGCCAGGGGATAATATGTTGGGTTGTGTGTAGCAAAAATACGCGCTATCAGGAACACCGTAATCGGCGCGGTATAGAGGGTAAAGGCAGCCGGTATAATCGATAGCGAGGCCACTGCACCGGAAATCATACCTAGCAGAACAATAATAAGAATCGCGATATCGACCATTGAACCAGGATGAAAGAAAATCAGGACAGCGGTAGCCCACTGTATACCGGAAATAAATGAAAAATTGGTACCCAGGTGGGCCCAGTCATTACTGCTGCGTGATTCAGGCCTGTTTTTCCACTGAAAATAATAATAAAAGCGGATCAGGGTAAAGACATAGATACTGGCTAACCAGGACAGGGTATAGGCTTCTTCCTGGGCATAAAACAGGTATGCAAGGATGGATGAAATGGCCAGTACTGCAAATAATACCTGTGGTATCTGTTTATAGAGCAGTTCTACCTGTTTTTGATAGACCAGCTCATGCTGGTAACCGGTTGAAGTAAACTTCATAAACCAGTCAACAACATCTCCATACGGGGTATAATTTTTTTTCATGTCAGTATTTTACCCCTGACATGAAAAATAACCTATCCATCGAAAGTATGGAAATAAAATTATTGTGCCGGGTATCCAAGTTCAGTAACTTTCTGTTTTACCGCACTTTCATCGATGCCTTCGGCAGTAACGCTAACTTCGCCGGTTTCAATATTAACGCTGACTTCTTCGATACCCGCTAATTCTTTGAGTCCATTTTCAATGGTGCTGGCGCAGCCACCACACTTGATATTTTCGGCTTTAAAACTGAACTGTGACATATTTTTCTCCAGATATATTATTCATCAATCATTTTCATTGCACTGACCAGGCTGCGGCGCATTCGGCTCAGCGAGCTGGACAGGGACGCGATCTCATCATTTCCTCTGGCAACAAACTCTGGTGCATCCAGATTACCCATGCTGATTTCCTCGGCACTGCGGGACATGGCCCTGATAGGTTTGATAACGATCGCATTCAATAATATATTAAGTATAACAACAGTGAAAATAAATATCACAATCATGGAAAGCATAAATGTTCTGAATTCCTGGTCTGCACGTTGAAGCTGCACTGACATCGGCACCTTCACCACCTGGGTACCAACGACCTGGTTGAGCTTCCAGCCAAAGCCGTTGGCATTACCATAGTTAGCCAGCATGGAAGCCGGTGCATCTTCTACCTTGCCATGGCAGGCCAGGCAGCTTTGTTTTTTGATACGAATTGGCCGCGCCACATAAAGAAAACGGTTCTTGCCTTCACCGTGTTCACCAATGATTTCTTTTTTACTTTCATCATTCTGGAATCGCTCGATAATACGTGATTCCCAGTCGGTTGCACGTGATCCCGGGTTGGTCGGGTTAAGTGTTGCTTCCTTATAGGAATAATCCGGGTAATTTTTATGTAACCGTCGTATATTCTGATGAGCAGAATAGGCCGGAACCATCTGTGGCACAAAATCCTTGCCCAGTTGTTTCAGCAGCGGACGAATTTCTTCGATGGTATAACTGCGATTGGCTTTGGCGCTGGCCATAATAATCCCTGCGGTCTGCAGGATTTCCTCACGCGCATTTTCCTGCAAAAGATTGTAGGAAATATAGCCGGAAGCTGAAATACCAATAAAAGCAACAAGAAAAAGTGAAAGGTTAAATTTTGTTCGTAAGCCCATGGAATATCCTGTTTATTAGTTTAATTTTATTTAGAAACAGCTGCGTGCCTGCTGCAGAAAACGGGTTTTATCATTCTCATTTTCGATATGTTCTGCCAGTTGCTGACAAAGTTCATCACTGCTTTTTGATTTTTTGCCATAGCGCTTGACCAGCAACTTTGCGATAGGACCAATAAACGAGGTGGTAACATCCACCATGCACTCAAGCTTTTCTTCGTCAAGTGAGCTGGCAGACTCAGTCTCGGCATCGGCGATCTCCGATGAGCTGAGTATATCAAAGCGTTTGCGCATTTTCTGTCGGGTTTCATCGTCGGGTAAATGCCGATCCAGTTTCTGACATAACTCCTGATAATTCTGGCTGTTATTGGCCGCTTTCTTCACCAGAACCGGGGCAATTGGCCCAACATGACTGGTCAGTTCCGAGACAAGATCATCCAGCGTATTTTGATCAAACGAGGTGGTTATGGCTTTTTCGGTGTTGTGCCGGCTGGTAATAATAGTATGTGGCGGGATGGTTTCATTACTCGAAATCGCTCTCAGGTCTGCCATGAACGCGCTAAACGAAGCATAGCGCTGCTCCAGGTCTCGTTGCAGGGCTTTCTGTAATACTGTGCTTACGTCCTGAGGTATGGGTGCTGGCAGGCTCAGGTCGGGGAGATCGGCATAGAGTACGGCGTGAATAATCGAGGGGGCCTGATCGCCCTGGAAAGGGCGTTCCCCGGTCAGCATCTCATATAGCAGTACCCCGACTGCCCAGATATCGGCGCGGCCATCGACCTTCTGGCCTTCAAGCTGCTCCGGCGACATATAGGCTACGGTACCCAGGCTAACCCCGGTCGAGGTCAGGTTGACGCCGCTGATCTTGGCGACACCAAAATCAAGTATCTTGATGATATTCTCGGTGGTAACAATGATATTGGCCGGTTTGATATCCCGGTGCACGATACCATGGTTGTGCGCAGCCAGCAGACCTTCACAAATTTGCAGACAGATGGCAATGGCATCACTAAACGGCAGGGGGCCATTTTCAATTCGTTTGTCCAGGGTGTAGCCCTGGTAAAAAGGCATAGCGAGGTAGAGTTCTTTTTCCTCGGTTTCACCAATATCATAAAGCGTACAGATATTAGGATGATCCAGGGTCGATACGGCGCGTGCCTCGTTTAAAAAGCGTTCCCGGTTGTGGTTATCCACGGTTAAATGCGGAGGCAGGCATTTCAATGCCACATGTCGGCCAAGGCGGGTATCGGTGGCCTTGTGAATCATGCCCATGCCGCCGGCACCAATAATACTTTCTATTTTATATGGCCCCACATTCTGGCCAATAATCGACCTGGCGCTTTCGGGAATATTCTCCGGTGTCTCATAATCCGGTTTTGTCAGCAGAACCAGGACATCCTGTTTTAGCTGATCGTTGCCAGCACAGGCATCTTCAATATAGGCATTACGTTGTTGTGGTGGAAGATCAAGAGCAGCTTCCACAATAGACTGGCTGGATAATGTCATTTTCTAAAACCCCGGTTACATAAGGTTATAAGCTTAGCGAGCAAACCAGGGTATTACAACTATACAAAAGTAGGATTCATTTACTCACAATTTATAACTAAATCTAATAAATGATAGTGATGCCAAATCGTGAACAAAATCATACTTTCGGATAGTAGGCATGAGAAGTATCGTTTTCTACACTGCAATCATCAGGAAATGAAATAACAAAACTTGGGAGTAATAGAAAATGCGTAATCATTTAAAGCAACTTGGCCAGGGCATGACTGAATATATCATTATCGTCGCATTGATCGCGATAGCTGCCATCGCCGTTTATAGCATCTTTGGTGATACCGTGCGTACCCAGGTGGGTAATATGTCCAAGGAACTTGCCGGACAGAAAGGTAACGACAAGGTCAAGGGTAATGTTGATGATGCGACCGGCCCCAAGGGTCTGGATGACTTCAGCAACTAATTAATAGCAGGCTTCTACCTCCTCCCCGGGTAGAAGCTTTCACCAGTAATTTTTGAAACTGCCACTGCAATGGTGCAGTGGTAACAGGCAGCTTTTTGCCTGAAAAAAATAAACCGGGAGCAGGATCGTTCTTGATAGAAAAATGATGCGGAACAGAAAACAACAATTGATTAAAAAACAGTCCGGCCAGACCATGGTATTCGGGCTGGTATTTATTGTCGTTATTCTGATTGGCATGATTATCCTTTTTAATACCGGTCAGCTTACCCGGCAGAAAATGGAAGTGCAGAATGCCGCCGATGCAGCGGCTTATAGTGCTGCTATTCTGGCGGCACGTGAACTCAATTTTATGGCTTATACCAACCGTGCCATGGTAGCTAACCAGGTTACCCTGGGGCAGTTTGCTGCATTTGCATCATGGGGCAAGAAGTATCTGCTGGGTTCACAAAGAAAAACACTGGGTTATGTACAGTTATGGCTGGCCCTGCTTCCGGTAACCGCAGCAGATGGTGGTTCAACTTATTCCACTATGTCCTCCCTTATATCATTTATATTAAAGGGGGTTAATTTTTCAAACCAGAGAATCGCAGAGGGAATGAGTATTTTTGGAAAAATCGCCAATGGCTATATCCCCGTTATGCAGAAGCTCTACACCCTGCACCAGAAGATGCTGACTATCAGCACACTTGCGGCACAGATGGATGCGATTCCAGGCATTATTGAAGATAATGCAAAAGGAGCACAGCTTTCCAACTTTGGGGCGATGGCGACCTTTCTGGGGGCAGCAGAAATGAATGTCCTCAGTACCAGCCCGAAAAGAAAGACATTTCTGAAAATTAACAACGATAAACCCGGACGGCGTCGTTTTGCCGCCTTTGTCAATGACTCTCGTGATGGCTGGACCCGAAATAGGCGTCGCCGCCTCGGGCTACCACTTGATCTTAAATTACCTCTGGGGATGATAAACATTACTACATCGGGTTTCCTCGGCTTCAAGGAAATCAGAGGGGGAACGGAATTACGTTTTCTGGGTAATGATGAAGACTATAACTGGTCTTCACTGGACACCGTTGAAGGGCAATTTACCCTGGGTGTGAATATCCGGCTTTGCCTGCCGTGGCCAATCGATAAGTGTTTTAAATTCGGTTTTCCTGAATTAGGTCTTCGTGATCTTAATTTTGCCGGTGCTGCTGCGGAGATGGCTGCAAAAGGTGCACCAACGTTATCGAAAAAAGTCCCTGCCTGGGAAAAAGCACCCTATGGAAAGGCATGGACTGATACTGCCTCATCTGCGCGAAATGCAATATTAGATGGCTACCAGGGTAAGAAAAAATACAGAGGGCTACCCGACTATATTGATATCAATGAGCGTGAATATAAAGCCGTAACAAGTGCGCCAACATTTATCGTTAGCGTACGAAAAAATGGCGACCTCTTACAGACCAGTGATGAAATTGATTCCCTGGCAGCCGGTGAGTTAGCGGTAACGACAAAGCTGGCAGGCGGACGAGATGGTTTTGGTGAAACCACAGAAGGTGATCCGGCCAACATTCTGCGAAATAAAATCAATTCTATTGTTGATGCATTTAGAGAAAGCCTGCTTGCCAAAACTCAAAAGGTACCAGACGCGCTGGGACAGGCAGCCATCGATGCGATGGTGAAAAAATTTGAGCGGGAAATAAAATCAAAAGTTGATGAGCTGCAGGGAATGTTAAATGAAAGCCTGCCAAATTCTGCAGCGAAAAAAGGTGGTGTTTTTGCTATTGCAGCCGCTGAGATCTATTTTAAAAACCCGGATGAAAATGGTGCAGAGCTAAAAGCGAGCACCTTCAGTCCATACTGGCAGGTGAGACTACGCCCGGTCGACAACGTGATATTACGCTGGTCAGCCATCACCCAGGGATTACAGATCGAGTCACCTGATAAAACAGATGTTGAAGAAAAGCAGTTTAAAGATCTGTCCATTATGGCCCAGTAAGGATGAAAAGATACTAATGCAAGTTGCGAATTTTAAAAAGCAGAAAGGTCAGGCCATTGCAGAGTTCAATGTTACTGCTGCATTTGTACTGTTACCACTTTTTATCATGATCCCGGTAGTGGGTAAGTATATCGATATGAAACACAGCTCGGTGCAGACGGCGCGTTACCTGGCATGGGAACAGACGGTATGGAGCGAGCCTGGAGTTGCTGGTGATGATGCAGATTTTATTGCAACCAAGGATATTGTAAAAACTGGTCGGGAAGCATTGAAACGAAACATGTCAGCAGTAGCAATAGATGGACTGGAAGATGATGCGCTCAATCCACTATGGCATGACCGTGGTACTGCAATGGTGAAGTCCAGTGATGATATTCTGTTAAGTTATGATAATCGTGGTAATGAAGATGTGCTGGGTAGAAGTAGAGATGGGGGGAGTGCGTCGGGTAAACAGTCACTACCCTACAAGGCAATTGACACAACTTCACAGGGTCTGGGTATCGCGGCTAATGCAACAATGGTGACTTTATCTTCAGCGATAAATGCATTCAATGAATTTCTTGCCAGCATTGGTATAAACAAGGGCTTGCCTGGAATATCGAATCCTAACCCGGTGAAAAAATTTCAGTTTAAAGGCTATTATCGGGCCAATGTCACGATGAATGTCAATAATGAACAGTTTGAAAGTCTGTTCAAGACCAGGGCAGTACCCTTTGTGAGCAAGGCCGCTGTCTTAACCGACAGCTGGGTCACAGCCGATAGCGGTCAATTTGCAGAAAGAACAGATGCTTTCGTGCCATTTGCGCCATTCAGGAAGGTTTTCAAACCAATACGCGATGCTTTTACCTGGGGACCGCCATTCCTGGCACTTGCTCCTGAATTCAAGGAACTGGACTTTGGTTACGTCAACACCAACCCGGTAACAGATAGCTCAGTTATTTTAAACAAGGAAGATTGCCCGGGTGGATTGTGCTCCTATGAAAATTAAGATGCAGAAAAAATGGCTTGTCATAGTTCTTGTGCTGATGAGCCAGATGGCGCTGGCGGGCTGGCCAAACGTATCAGAACCACCTCGCTCAACATTGCGACCTGTGGCAGAAGAACTTTATATAAACGGTGTAGAAACACGCTTATCTGAGTTTGAAAGCAAGTTAAGTGCAAGGCAGGTGCTGAACTATTACCGTAATCACTGGGATAACAGGTATGCCGAATCTGACTACGGCCCCTGGCAACAGATTAGCCGCCTGCAGGGGGCCTACTTTATTACCATCCAGGTTCAGGACAATGAAATGGCGGGTTCTAAAGGGCGCATCAGCATTATGAATACCAGCGTCCCGAAACGCCGTGTTGGTAGTGACGTACCTTTGATGAACCAGTCAAGGGTCATGAACGAAGTAATCAGTAAGGATAAGCTGAGTTTTTCAACCATGGTGCTGGCAGTTAACCCCTTTGCTGTGGAGGACAATATGGAATTCTACCAACAATATTTTCAACAGGCGGGATGGAAAAAAACAATGGACCAGGTTAAGCAGGAAAAGGGGGCTACCCTGGTTTTTAACAGGGACAAACTGGAAACCACCATCACCATTACCCGCATCCAGGGTGGTAGTAGTGTACTCATTAACCAGGTAGAACAACGTAGCTGGTTTAACTAGGAAAAGGAAATGAGAAGGTTTACAGAAAAACAGCGTGGGCAATCAATAGTGGAATATATCATAGTGACATCTGCCATTATTGCTGCTCTGTATACCGGTGGTGATGTCGTTAAGGCATTACAC
>JALUTJ010000461.1 GCA_027057985.1 Chromatiales bacterium | reverse complement strand
CCCATCCTAAACCCATCCTGAGACACCCAATAACAATAAATAGGACACCCACCCTAAAAATACTATGTAAAAGGTGCCGGAGGGATTAAATTTTAACCAGTTCACGCTTTTAAAAATTAACAATAGTTTCTAATACACAAAAAAAGCCCATCTAAAATTGAAATAGTGGTGATTGCAAACAAAAAGTCATTAAAAAATACCTGGTGGTTTCTAATGTTCAGAATGAAGTGCTATCTAATACCTGCAAAACAGGTGATGTAAGCGCTTGCAAGCAGTTACTGAAAGATGCGGCATGGTATGCAAATCAGGGTATTCCAGAAGAAGGCTTCTTTAGCGAAGGCTTTAATAAACAAACAGCCCAAAAGGAAAGAAATACAACTGCAAAAGTATTTGCTGATACTGTTTATGGAAAGGATTTCAAAAAAGAAAACTATGTTTCAATATTTGATACCTTAAGCGCCCGGCGTAATCTGTTTGGTGTTACAGATCAAGCCATGAAACTGAAAGGTCATGAGGTTGAATGGTTTGAAAAGGCCGAGGGTATATCAGGTGGTAATCCAGTTAAAAACCTTTTATTTGCAAATGGGCAGGGCTTTCTCGATTATGCGGTACCCGATAATAAAAAATGGATAAGTGAAGCTGGAAAAGTAATTCTCAATGTTGGTTATAGTGGTTTTAAGGATCTTTATAATATTGATAATTCAGTTAAAGGCCGTAATGCTAAAAAATGGGATCGACAATGGCTAACAAGAGAGCAAAATTCACTGCAATATGTGCATGAGAAATATATAAAACATAATTCTATATCAGATTGGCAGAATAGTTTTATAATTAATAATGGTTTTGGGGATAGGTCTTTTTTAAATGCCAAGGATAGGATAGATTATGGTATCGAGGAAATGAGCAATGACAAAAAATAGGGCTGTGTTCTTATATATTGTTATATCAGCTGTAATAATTTTAATGTTGCCTACCATTGCGATGTTGATCACCAGTTATGTTAACTCTATTTTTTCCAATAAGTATGATTTGGATTTGTTGTTGATAATACCGGTTTATATGATTTTTAGTATTTTAATTTTGTTTTTATTACTATTCTTGTTTAAAAATAGATTGTCTGCTTATTGCAAATAAAAAAGAAATATTAATATACAATTTTATTATTTATTTTTTTTCTTTTATGGGGTACACAATTTATTTGTACTATGGGTTAGAAAAAGATATTTTTAGTATAGGTGCGTTTATTATTACGCAGCAAATGGTGATTTTACCTGGAATGTTAGTGCTTGCCCCATTTTTATTTGTTGTTCAGGATAAATCTTTTGCAAACAAATATTTCTTTACTTTATGTGTGTTGGCAATATGGCCGGCTGGTATTATTCTATGGCCATTATTGATAGTTTATTACCCATTACTAGTTCTATTGGTTGATAAACTCAAGTCAGGTATAAAAAGCTAATAAATAGGACACCCACCCTAAAAATACTATGTAAAAGGTGCCGGAGGGATTAAATTTTAACCAGCACACTCTTTCTGAAAAATTGGCTATAATTGTACACACAACAAAAAGCCCATCTAAAATTGAATAAGTGAAAACCCTCGCACGAATAATCTGTTTCCTGGCCTGTCTTGCCGCATCCCATACGGCAACGGCCATCAGTCACATACATCTCACCACCAGAAACAATGCCACCACTGGCGATGCCATCAATACCGTAGGGCATGAAGTCAGCCACTATATCGATGATGTTCAGGATAGCAACCGGGTCGATACCCGTAACAAGACCTACAAAACTAACCGCGAAAGCTATGCCGACCTGATGGGGCTGGCCTTACAGGACTACACCGGCTTTACCTTTGCTATGCAGGGCTATGACAGCTTGGGTGCCATCAACCAGAAAACCGGCTCAAGGGATGTCTTTGGCCGGCCTGTTGCCACAATACAGGCAAATAACACCGAATTTAGCCGGTTAAACCCTGAGCGGATTGAAAATCGACAGTTCAACAAAGACGAGGCGAACGTACTTGACCGAATCCGAAATGAAATCAACAGTGACCCCGGCTTAACACTGAAAGAGAAAAAGATAAAAACAGCGCAGGCCATGGCCGTGGCCTGTGCCGACATCAACTGTGCCAGCGGGGTGGCTGAAGATGATCACAACTACCCGGAACTTAAGGCATTACAGGAAAAGGGTGAAAAGCTCAAGCAGGAGGGATTAACGCTATCCGCCTTAACCACAAAAGAAATCAATGCTGATTTATTCAATTACACAGTACTGGATAGAACCAATGATTTTGTCAGTCGTCATGATGAAGCGCGAGTCCGAATTAGTGGGGGCATTCGCACAGTAGCGGGCGCTGCTGGCATGTTTGGTGGTGCAACCTTAACAGCAGGGGGTTATGCAACCTGCAGTGTTACGATGGGGGCAGGCTGTGCGGCAGCCACAGTAGGCGGCATACCACTAACCTATCTGGGTTACACGGAAGCCCGTGATGGTATAAATGAGCTATTTGGTAAATATGAAAGCCCGGTTGGACAGCAGGTT
>JALUTJ010000460.1 GCA_027057985.1 Chromatiales bacterium | reverse complement strand
ATTTATATGTAAACAGGTTTTCTAGATGTGTTTTTATTCAAACCAGCTCCTGGTTTTTGCACAAATTTTGTACAATAATTGGCTGGTGGAGTGCTTTAGTTATACAATAAAGCTAGATTATTAATCAAGAGTTTCTTTTAACCTTATGATTATAAAAGAAAATAATAATTACAAAGGAGTGGGTTATGAGTTCAGCCATCGTAATTAACCTGGATTATGAAAATAACAGTGAGGCCGTCTGCCAGGAAATCTGGGATGCGATCCGGCAGGGCATGCTAAAAGCGGGTTTTCACCTCGATAACCGGGTATTTATTATGAATCAGCCTCATACCACGGTGTGTACACTGGCAAGTGATACGGTGCGGGGCACCGCGCAGCCACTGGGAATGGAAGAAAAGGATCTGCTGGGCTATCTAAAGGACTTTTACGCCTACGACCTGGCGCATACCGATAATTTGCTTGTCAGTACCGGGCGTTGATTTTTCAGCGTGAGCGACGCTGCCGCACCTCGGCCAGTTGTTCACGTATATGACGGGTACTGCCAATCTGGTGGCCAAAATAAAAGCCCATGACAAAAAGAAACAGTGCGGAGAGGGTGGCAATAAAAATCGATAACATAAGAAACTCCCGTGAGATGTTACTGGCCGATATATAAAATATCGGCCCGGATTGGCCAGAGTTTAAAAATTAAACTCAGATCTTTTGCTTGCTGGCTGGAATGGCCGGCATGCGTTCAAGCAGGGGGCGGCTTTCCAGTCCCAGTCTTTGTTCATAGATAATCGTATAAGTGAGTACCCGCTTCAGGTACTTTCGCGTTTCGGTGAAAGGTACATTTTCTATCCATAAATCGGCACTCTGAGCTTCATGCTTGGGTAGCCAGCCCCGCACCCGCCAGTCACCCGCGTTATAGGCCGCGGTGGCCAGTACGGTATTGTCAGAAAAACGTTTTTTCAGCTTTCTCAGGTAACGTACCCCGAGGCGGATATTGATACTGCTTTTCAGCAGGTCTCGCTGGCGCGGACGCTTGATGCGCAGCTGCCGCGCCACCTGGCGTGCGGTACGCGGCATCAGCTGCATCAGCCCCAGGGCACCGGCAGAGGAGCGTGCATCCGAGGTAAAGGCACTTTCCTGGCGAATCACGGCAAAGGCCCAGGCCGGGTTGATTTTTTCCCGCTTTGCCTGTTTTTCAATATAGGTTTTATGCGCCAGCGGGAAGCGCAGCTCGAGGTCATCCCAGTGCTGGGCCAGGGCAAGGGTGATAATACTGCGATCATGCCAGCCCCATTTATTGGCCAGTTGTGCCGCCATCAGTAACTGGCGCTTGTTCATCTGCTGGATAGCAAAATGCCATTCCCGCCGGGCATCGACCACGCGCTTGAGCTGATACAGCTCGCCAGCCCGGGCAATGGCCGGGATATGCTGCAGTTTCAGTAATTCGGCGGCCGGTACCTTGATGGGGCGGTGGGTGAGCTGGTAGCGATCGCCAATACGGTCGGCGGCGAGAAAACTATAGTAGGAGCGGTTATCGGTAATCTGCAAATACAGGGAGCGAGCCTCGTCCAGCCGTCCCATTTCTTCCAGCGCTCGCGCCCGCCAGTAATGCCAGCGTTCGGAGTTCTGCTCGCGGCTTTTCAGCTGGTTGAGCCAGGACAGGGCGCCTTCCCAGTCCTTATCGGCAATGGCCGAGAGGATATGCGGAGTGATCACCCGTGCATCCCGGCTGTCCAGCTTGAGGCTTTTCAGGGTCTCCCGGCTCAGCGGGGTACCGGCGCGCGCCAGTGCCAGCGAAAGTCGCTGCCGAATACGTTCTTTCTCGTCATCGGTAAAGTAATAGCGATCGCGGATTTCCTGCCAGTATTCAGCCGCTTTGAGCGGATTACGGTGTGCCAGCCGGCTCATGCCATCGACCAGGATCCAGTGCATGACCGGGGAATGTTCATCTTTGAAATGTTTCTGTGCCCTGATCACGAACTCGGGGTTGCGCTGGACTTTTTTCCATAGCGAGAGCCAGAAGCGCTCTTTTTTTGGCAGCGAGCGGGCCAGGTGCGTGGCCAGGCGGCGCTTGCCCTTTTTCATTACCAGGTGGATACGTGACCAGATACGGGGCGCGGTCAGGTAGCCGGCCTTGCGCCATTTTTTCAGTATCGGGTTACAGCTTTTCGGCAATGAGTTACCGGTCTGCCAGAGTTCACCCATGAGTGAGTAGGCGGTATGCCGGTTACCGGTCTGGTACAGGGCATGTGCATAATGGCATAGCAGGCGGGTATTCTGTGTTGGCCGGAAGTGCTGTACCAGTGCAGCATATCGCCCTTGCCGTGCAAGTGCATTGATCCAGCGGGAATAGAGTTTCTTTGCCAGCGGGGTATTGTGATAGGTCTGCAGAAAGGCCTGAATTTTATGATTCGGGGTGGTGCTGATTTTCTGCTTGAGTTCGATATACAGCAGATATGGATAGAGCGGGTAATCAACCAGCAGTGGCTTGAGCTTGCGGTACTGGCTGTAGCGTTTGAGCTTAAGGGCCATTTCTGCCCGGACAAAGGTTTTGCGTTGCAGGTTGCGCCGCGCCGTGTCATTGATATTTTTTTCAGCCATCCGGTTATCGGCAGGGGCATCCGGCAGCTTGTTCAGGGTAAGCGTGAACCCCGGAAGGGAGAACCCCCCGATACTGCATGCGACCAGCCACTGTACAACCCGCTTTTTCATTCTGCCTTACACCCGCGGTTTTGCCCGACACTGTATATAATTATCGGCGCAAAATGGCGAAATTTAATCTTTGATGCTGTTATTTGCCAACTTTGTCTTATAATAGCGGACTTTATTTAACAGAAACATGATCTGGATCGTCAGGTTACAATAATTTGCGATCCTGTTTAAGCAGTGAGTGTACGAAACGTACCACGGAGAGCAGCATGAGTGAAAATACCCGGAAATTGAATAAATACAGCAGCCGTATTACGGAGCCCAAGTCACAGGGCGCATCCCAGGCCATGCTGTACGGCACCGGCCTTGACGACGCGGATATGAAAAAGCCCGAAATTGGTATTTCCAGCGTCTGGTGGGAGGGTAATACCTGTAACATGCACCTTAATGACCTGGCCGCAAAGGTGAAAGAAGGTGTCGAGAAAGCTGGTCTGGTCGGGATGCGCTTCAACACCATCGGTGTCAGTGATGGTATTTCCATGGGTACCGAGGGCATGAGCTACTCACTGCAATCGCGCGAAATCATTGCTGACTCGGTCGAGACCGTGATGGGTGCACAGTGGTATGACGCCAATATTTCCATTCCGGGCTGTGACAAGAATATGCCCGGTGTCATGATTGCCATGGGGCGTCTGAACCGTCCCGCATTGATGGTTTACGGTGGCACCATCCGTGCCGGTCATTCTCATGGCAAGACGCTGGATATCGTTTCCGCGTTCCAGAGCTACGGGGAATATATTGCCGGCAAAATCGATGAAGAAGAACGCGAGGACATCGTCAAGCACGCCTGCCCGGGAGCGGGGGCCTGTGGAGGCATGTACACGGCCAATACCATGGCCTCGGCCATTGAAGCCATGGGCATGAGCCTGCCATACAGTTCATGTACGCCGGCAGAAGATCCGCAAAAGGCCGAGGAATGTATTCGTGCCGGTGAAGCGATTCGCTACCTGCTGGAAAATGACATCAAGCCGCGCGATATCATGACCCGCGAAGCCTTTGAAAATGCCATGGTGATGGTTATGGCGTTAGGTGGTTCGACCAACGCCGTGCTGCACCTGCTGGCCATGGCCCGTGCCGTTGAAGTTGATCTGAAAATCGAGGACTTCCAGACGGTCAGTGACCGTATCCCGTTTATTGCCGATCTCAAGCCGAGCGGCAAGTACGTGATGGAAGACCTGCATGCGGTGGGCGGTATCCCGGCGGTAATGAAGTACCTGCTCGAAGCCGGCCTTATCAATGGTGACTGCATGACTGTCACCGGCAAGACCATTGCAGAAAACCTGGCCGACCTGCCGGGCCTGAAAGAAGGCCAGGACATTATCGTGCCACTGGAAAAACCGATAAAGGACTCCGGTCATATCCGTATCCTCAAGGGCAACTTTGCCCCTGGTGGGGCCGTGGCCAAAATAACCGGCAAGGAAGGCCTGGAATTTACCGGCCCGGCACGAGTCTATGACTGTGAAGAAGACATGCTGGCCGGCCTGGAAAACGGTGAAATTCAGAAAGGGGATGTGATCGTTATCCGCTATGAAGGCCCCAAAGGTGGCCCCGGTATGCCAGAGATGCTGACCCCAACCTCAGCCATTATGGGAGCCGGCCTCGGCTCGGATGTGGCCATGATTACGGATGGTCGTTTCTCCGGGGGCTCGCATGGCTTTATTATTGGTCACGTTGTACCAGAAGCACAGGAAGGCGGGCCCATCGGCCTGGTGAAAAACGGAGACATGATCACCATCGATGCCACCACCAATACCCTCAGTGTCGACCTGAGCGACGATGAACTGGCCAAACGCAAGGCCGAGTGGGTAATGCCGCCGTACAAGGCGACGCGGGGCACCCTTTATAAGTTCATTAAGGCGGTGAAGGATGCTTCTCATGGCTGTGTGACCGATGAATAGTCACGGCCTGTGCTCTTTATCTTGTAAGCTCCGCTTTTGACTTGCTCCCTTTCCCTCAGGGAGGGGGCAGGGGGAGGGGATCATCATAATAATCAGCGAATCTTGTGCTTTGTACTTCAGCCTGTCACGGCCTGTGCTCTTTATCTTGTAAGCTCCACTTTTGACTTGCTCCCCCTCCCCCAGGGAGGGGGCAGGGGGGAGGGGATCATCAAAATAAGTCAAGCACTTTTTTGCGACCTGTTTCTGCTAATGTGACAGTTATTTTGCTAGAATTATAAAAGGGGAAGAAAATTATAAATCACAAAACCAGGAGCGCATTCCATGTTTTGTACACAAAAACCGGTTGTTGGGGCCTGGTTTGTCAATCTTACCGGCCAGCTTATCAAGGTGAAGTTGCTGATGTTTAACGGGCAGCAACTGGAGCATGTTCTTATCCAGTATCTTGATGGTTCAACTCGCCTGATCAAAAAGGATGACTGGTTCTGTCTGAAACTGAACCGGCATATCCATGATGCAGGTAAAAATATGAAGCTACATTAAAATTTTAAAAGCCCGGCTCTGCCGGGCTTTTTTATTACATCGCAATAAAAACAGTAACAGGAACACCTCATGTCAAACGCTTATTTCGATGAGCTTTCAGCTCGCCTTGCAGATTTTGCCCGCCGCCGTGACTGGGAACAGTTTCACTCAGCAAAAAATCTTTCCATGGCATTGAGTGTCGAAGCCGCCGAATTGCTGGAACACTTTCAATGGCTGACAGAAAAACAAAGTGCTGAACTTGAAGATAAAAAGAAAGAGGATGTGGCCTTTGAAATGGCGGATATTTTTATCTACCTGGTGCGTCTGGCAACACAACTGGATATTGATCTACCCGCGTATGTAGATGAAAAAATCAGGCGTAATGAAGAACGTTATCCTGAAGAGCGGGTAAAGGGCAGTGCCAGAAAATACAATGAGTATGATTAAGTTTCTAATCAGGAAAATGTAAACGCCTGAATATCAGGTGCTCACCAGGTTCTCAGTGTAATAGATAATGGAATGATCATAGATAAAGCTGGTTTCTCCATCACTGTCCTGGATATATTTTTTCTCACCAAAGTGTCTGTAATAGCCGAATAAACGTGGTGGCAGTCGGGTAACCGGATCATCACCATTGACATAACGATGATGGTAAGCACTTTTAAAGGCATCGCGGATGCGTCGCCCAGTGCGTGGCTGGCCAAAAGTAATGATACCGGCGCAGCCCCTGTGCATACCGGTTAATGTGGCCATGGCACCGCCAAGACTATGGCCGGTTACATACAGCGATCGGTTAGCGATATATTTTTCCAGGTCAGTGTGAATTTGGTTCCAGATTTTATCCAGTTCCTCAAGAAAACCACGATGTACCCGGGCCCTGCTTTTCTGATCAAAAGGTACCTGAATAAATTTCAGATCGGCAATCACATCATTACCGGGAAACAGCAGCGACAGGGGATTAAGCGGTAAGCGGATAAACCATCTGATCAGCAGCCTGCGAAAGAATCCGGGTTCTTTACCGGGCAGTTCCTGAACCTGGGTACCGCGGTAGCTTAGAATGGCCTTGTCCGGCCATAGCGCGAGAAAAGCCTGGGCGCCATCATGATCATAGATAAGTGTTTTTTCCGCCCGTAACTGCCGCATAAAATCCCGTATTTTAGCAGCCGGGAAGTAGGCAATATGGGAGAAGTTGGCCAGTACCCAGGCTGGCCGTTGTTGCCAGCTTTGCTCAAAGTTTTCATTATTGGCAATAATAGCCGGGATAAACTTCTGTGGCGCAATAACCTTGAGAAAAGATTTTTCCATATGGGTTTATAACCAGCGACGAACCTGTTTACAGTACTCGACATATTCCTCGCCGTGGAGTTTCTGTAGATGCTGCTCTTCCATCGCTACCTGTATCTGGATAATGATATAGCCACTGAGCAGGATAGCGAGGGTAGCTGCATTGGGCATGACGAGAAAAAAGCCAAGCAGGTTGACTTTCATGCCCAGAAAAATCGGGTTGCGGGTAATTTTAAAGACGCCACTATTAACTAGCCGGGTTTTATTTTTTCGATCGATACCGATGCGCCAGGCACTTCCCATCTGCGCCTGGGAGATCCAGATCCAGATCAGTGAAGTCAGCAGCAGGAAAATACCGATGACTTTCAGTAGTGGCATGTTCTCAAACCAGGGCAGCGGCACAAAGTAATGATAGCTGGAAGGGTAAACGGTAACGGCAACCACGACCAGGATACTGGCCAGCGGGATGAGTTTAAAATAGCGTGCTACAACGCCCTCGGCACCTTCTTTTTTCAACAACAGGTAGGCGTTGACCCCGGTTTTTTTCCATACCACGAAGGTGCGCAAAAGGAAAACCGCGAAAACAAAGACCGCGATGTAAATCGGCAAGAATATCCTTATAAAGTCTGTCATTAATTTCTCCAAGATCCATTTTGTGAAATATATCCAATATCCACTACCTTAGTTTTTTATTCCTTAGCAGGCAAGTGGGGTTTATCAATTCTTTGTATTTATTACATTTTTTTACCAATTAATTCAACCTGGTAGCCATCCGGATCCTCGACAAAGGCGATAATGGTAGAACCGGCGTTCATCGGCCCGGCATCACGAATAATTTTACCACCGCGTTCGCGAATCGCATCACAGGCCTGGTAGACATCATCGACTTCGATGGCAATATGGCCAAAAGCATCACCCATCTGGTAGTGATCGGTATCCCAGTTATGGGTCAGCTCGATGACGGCCTGCTCTGATTCCGGCCCGAAACCGACAAAGGCCAGGGTAAAGCGGCCATCCGGGTAGTCTTTTTGCCGTAGTAACTGCATACCGAGGACTTCCGTGTAAAAACGGATAGATTGTTCCAGGTTGGTGACACGCAGCATGGTATGCAAAATTCGCATGATTCTTTCTCCAGGGTGTTAAACAGGTGGGGGGGGAATAAATAACATAGCAAGATGTTGCCCATGGTGCAAAACATTTTCCAGTAACTGTGACGGGTACCTGTCAGTACGGCCGGATTTCGTTATAATAGACACAGTTCTATTATAATTTTTTTACCAGGAGCAGTGGTTTTATGGCATCCGAAATTGATGAATTAACAGTAAATTATGAAGACGGTGGTGAGCTGGTATCCAGGGAGCTGGACAAGGTAATATTAACCCGGGGTGCCTGGTCAACGATTATTTTCCGCTACCAGGATCTCAACCGCGCCAAGGGTGAGTTTGGCCCGGACAAGTACAGTATTCGTCGTTACCAGAAGCGTAACGGCCAGTACCAGTTTAAGTCCAAGTTTAATATTTCAAGTAAGGACCAGGCAAAGAAAATCATTGCTGCGTTACAGTCGTGGATGGATGAAGACGAAGAAGAATCCTGATCTAAACATTATTCCCCGCGTATAGCGGGGATACTTCTTATATTTTCTGTATATGCAGTTGTTCCTCACTAATATCATGACTAAGCAGGTAGTCATGCGTTACTTTTATCTCGTTCTCTTTTCCGCAGATATAAATATCCTTGTCACTTAAATCAATAC
>JALUTJ010000459.1 GCA_027057985.1 Chromatiales bacterium | reverse complement strand
AAACGGGCTGGTGCCATCCAGCCCGGCCACGGCAAGGCGGTGGCGCAGGTATTCCGAGGTTTCAACTTCATCCAGCGGGGTGAGTTCGATATGATGGGTAATACGTTCTTTAAGTGAATGAATGGCCGGGTCTTCGAGCATGGTGTTGATGACCGGTTCACAGAACAGCATGATGCGAAGCGCAGATTCCTGTGAGGCATGGTGTTCTGCGAGATAAAACAGTGATTGCAGGGCTTCAGAGGGTAACAGGTGGGCATCATCGACCAGCAGGATAGGTACCTGTCCCTGTTCATGGAAGTGCTGTAGTTGTGCAGAAAGCACTTCGAATAAGGCCGAAGCCTCCAGTGGTGGTGAAGTAATACCAAAGCCATTGGCAACCTGTCGTAACAACAGGCTGGCATCCATCATGGTATGGGCGGGGATATCGCAGAGTTGCCATTCTTCCGGTGCGGTGTGGATAATATGGTTTTTCAGCGTGGTCTTACCAATCCCGTTTTCACCAATCACCATCAATAACAGGTTGCCGTACTGGATATAATGGCGCAGCAGTTCCAGCTGTTCTGCCAGTTCCGGGCTGGCATAGAAGTAACGGTCATCCTGTTTATGAGAAAAGGGCGGCTCGGTCAGACCATAGGCAGAAAGGTAGCCCGGGTTGATCTGGTCAATATTGTCTGGATCATAGCTCATAAAGTGTTATCCGTTCAGTGAGCATTTTCGCTTAATGGCTGCTCCTGCCCCTGCATAAACACAACCTTGAAGCCTCGTTTTAGCTGGGTATCCCTGACTCTTAGCATTGCCGCCAGGGCGCTGTCGCGATCATCGAAATGATCCTGTTTTACCCGCCCGGAACGCCCGGTCTGTCCCCATTCCCTGACCAGGGTCCAGCCTTCGATCAGGTCTTTCTGCAATAACAGCTGGTAATAACGGGGCGGCTTGTCTTCCAGTGCCGGTATTTGCATATAGATGCGCATGGTTATATTAGTACGGTTTTATCCGTCTCAGGTCAACTCTGTGGGGTCAAAAATGCGCTTGTATTCCTTGATAGCATAGCGATCGGTCATCCCCGCAATATAGTCACTGACAATCCGCGCACGGCCCGCAGTGCCATTTTTTTCTTCTTCGGCCCGGGCCTTGATTTTGTATTCCGGTGGCATCAGGCGCAGATCGTCGAGCATGGCATCGAACAGTTTTCGGATCACGTTGCCGGCCTTGTGGCTCATGCGATGCACCCGGTAATGGCGGTACAGGTTCTTGCCGAGAAAGCGTTTTAGCTCAAGGTGCATGTCGCGCATCTCATCACTAAAAGCGATAAGGTCCGCATCATATTGACGGATATCATCGATGCTTTGCGGGCTGGCTTTTTCGATTAACTGCTGGCTGTTGGCAATCAGGTCCTTGATCTGCTGGTCGATCATACGGCGTACGATTTCAAAAATACTGCGCTTTTCATCCAGTTGAGGAAATTCTTTGCTGACCTCGCTATAGAGTTTGTTGAACATGCTGGTTTCACATAGCTGCTCAATATTAATCAGGCCCGAGCGTAGCCCATCATCGACATCATGGCTGTTATAGGCAATGGCATCGGCGAGGTTGACCATCTGCGCTTCGAGGTTAGGGCGAGTCCTGTTGATAAAACGCTGGCCAACATCACCGAGCTGTTCAGCATTTTTAATCGAGCAGTGCTTGAGAATACCTTCGCGACTTTCAAAGGTGAGATTGAGGCCATTGAAGGCTGCATATTTTTCTTCAAGTTCATCCACCACCCGAAGTGACTGCAGGTTGTGTTCAAAGCCACCGTAGTCTTTCATGCAGGCATTAAGCACATCCTGGCCACTGTGACCAAAGGGGGTATGCCCCAGATCGTGTGCCAGGGCAATGGCTTCACTCAGGTCTTCGTTAATCTTCAGTGCACGGGCAATAGTGCGGCTCATCTGTGCCACTTCGATAGAATGAGTCAGCCGGGTGCGGAACAGGTCACCCTCGTGGTTTACGAAGACCTGGGTCTTGTATTCGAGACGACGGAAAGCAGTGGAGTGAATAATCCGATCCCGGTCACGCTGGAATTCACTGCGATGTGCCGGGCAGGGCTCAGGATAACGACGTCCGCGCGATGAAGTATTATTTGCAGCATAGGGGGCGAGTTCATACATTCATCTTAATCCCGGTTTATTCGCCATCAATGGCGCGGTGTGCTTCGATGGTTTCACGCAGCAGCGCGGGATCAAAATCATTGCTGACATAGGCATCGCCCAGTTGTTTCAGCAGGACCAGGTTGATTTTGCCATCGCGGACTTTCTTGTCGACGGCCATCAGTTCAATAAAGTGATCATAGTCCATGTGGTGTGGTGCACGGGTGGGCAGCATAGCCATGTCCAGCAGGTTATCCACCCGTTCGACATCTTTTTCTGTCAGATTGCCGATACGCGTGGAAAGATCGGTGGCCATCAGCATGCCAGTGGCCACGGCTTCCCCGTGTAACCAGTTACCATAGCCGGTGCTGGTTTCAATGGCATGGCCAAAGGTATGGCCGAGGTTAAGCTGTGCGCGTACTCC
>JALUTJ010000458.1 GCA_027057985.1 Chromatiales bacterium | reverse complement strand
TATCGATAATCTGCTGCATATAGGCCGTGGCCGCTGGCTCCTGGTTCGGTGGTAAGACCCCCAGAGCGGCTGAATCTTTGTGCATTTCATCGATATAGCGATGGGTCAACTCGGTAAAGGGTTCATGGTTCTCGTTGGCACGGGCAATAATCTTGTCATCGATATCGGTAATATTCCGCACATAAGTCACATGCTCCTTACCAAAAACATGGCACAGGTAGCGATACACAATATCAAATACCACCAGCACCCGGGCATGGCCAATATGGCACATGTCATACACGGTCATGCCGCAGACGTACATGCGGACATTTTTCTCATCCAGCGGCTGAAAAGGCTCTTTTTTTCGGGTCAGGTTATTGTGTATTTGCAGCATAAAATCCAGTCTTGATTACGGGCGAAAACGAAGGTGCAAGAATACCGGATCTGGCCAGATAACGGAACATGCCTCGGGTGTGACAAAAGCCGGTAAACCCATTATTATAAGCCTCCCTGTAAACCATTCTTATAACGGAACAATCAATCCTATGCGTAATTTACTGACACTGATTACTGGCCTGTTTCTGCTGCTGGCTAGCCTGCAGGCAACAGCAGACACGACCCAGAAACGGGTGAAACTGGAAACATCTGAAGGAAATATCGTTATTGCGCTGGATATGACCCGCGCACCAAAAACTGTGCTCAATTTTCTCGAGTATGTTCGCAGTGGTTTTTATGATGGCACGATTTTTCATCGCGTCATCGAAAACTTTATGATCCAGGGTGGTGGCTTTACCCCGGACCTGCAGAAAAAACAGACCCGCCCCCCCATTATCAACGAGGCGGACAATGGCCTGAAGAACCTTCGCGGCACCATTGCCATGGCACGTACCTTCGATCCACACTCGGCAACGGCGCAGTTCTTTATCAACGTGGTTGATAATCCTTTTCTTGACCATACCAGTAAAACCCCACGTGGCTGGGGTTATGCCGTATTTGGACATGTTGTCAAAGGCATGAACGTGGTGGATAAAATCCGTCACCTGCGTACCGGACCCAATGGTCCCTTTGCCAGTGACTTCCCATTAAAAACTGTCATTATTCACAAGGCCACCGTTATCGGTGAAAAGCCTGCCAGTAAATAATTTTAAACTTTTTCAAGGACCCCCCCAGATGAATATTAAACTCAATACCAACAAGGGCACTATCATTCTCGAACTCGATGCAGACAAAGCACCGGAAACCGTAGCCAACTTCGTGCAGTATGCGAAAGAAGGTTTTTATAACGGTACTATCTTCCACCGTGTTATCGATGGCTTTATGATCCAGGGTGGTGGTATGGAACCGGGCATGAAAGAAAAATCAACCCGCGCCCCGATCAAGAATGAAGCCGATAATGGCCTTTCCAACGAACGTGGCACCATTGCCATGGCACGCACGCCCGATCCACATTCCGCATCTGCCCAGTTCTTTATCAATGTCAAGGACAACAAGTTTCTTGATTTTACCGCACCTAATGCACAGGGCTATGGCTACTGTGTCTTCGGCAAGGTGGTAGAAGGCATGGATGTGGTAGATGAGATCAAGGGCGTTGAAACCGGCTCACAGGGCGGCCACCAGGATGTACCGGTTGAAGATGTGATCATTGAAAGCGTGGAAGTCGAAGAATAAAACTCTCCACCGTGAGCACCTTATTTATTTCTGATCTGCACCTCAGCGGTGAACGTGAAGCGATCACGGAACTGTTTATCCGCTTTTTGCAACAAAGGGCATCTGCTGCAGATGCCCTTTATATTCTGGGCGACCTGTTTGAAGTCTGGCCGGGTGATGACATGATTCAGCCTGACTATGAATCCAGCATTGCGGCTATGAAACAGCTTGCCGACAGCGGCATCCCCCTTTATGTCATGCCGGGGAATCGTGATTTTCTTATGGGCGAAACCTTTGCTGAAGTATCCGCGGCCACTCTTTTACAGGACCCCACTGTTATCGATCTCTATGGTACCCCTACCCTGCTGATGCACGGCGATACCCTCTGTACCGATGATGTGCGTTATCAGGAATTTCGTAGCATGGTGCGTAGTGATAAATGGAAAAATATGTTCTTTTCCCTTCCCAAGGAAGAACGCCTTGCCATGACAACGAAGTATCGTAAGGTGAGCAAGGAAGAAACAGCAAAGAAGGCGATGGAGATCATGGATGTCAACCAGCAGGCGGTTGAAGATACCATGCGAGCACACAATATCACCCGCTTAATCCATGGCCATACCCACCGCCCGGCAATTCATGAATTCATGCTGGATAACCAGCCTGTTAAACGTATCGTACTGGGAGACTGGTATGAACAGGGCAGCGTACTGGTCTGTAATAAAACAGGATGTCAGCTCGAAAACCTGAATAGATAATTCAAATTCCTGTCCACTTTAATTAAAAGAACCTCGCAGGAGGCAGAAAGCTGTTGTCGATCAAGACCGTGGGCCGCAGGGGCAAGAATTGCTCCAGACAATCCTGTTGCATTTCCGCCATCCCTGGCGGTCAAGGCGGCCCCCGAGCCTACAGGGGTGAGTTTTGTCACTAAC
>JALUTJ010000457.1 GCA_027057985.1 Chromatiales bacterium | reverse complement strand
AAACCCTGGCAAAAGACCAGGAAGAACCGGTAGTGATCTCGGTGGATGCCAAAGGACAGTACTATATAAATATTGGTGATAATACCGATAAGCCACTGAGTGCAGAAAAACTGCTGACCCGGGTTGCCGCTGTGATGCGCCAGCGTCCCGGCCAGGGTGTCTATATCAAGGGTGACAGATCAGTTAACTATGGCAAGGTCGTCACCATCATGGCGCAATTGCAGCAGGCAGGTGTAAAACAGGTTGGCCTGGTGACAGAAACACCAGAACCTTAAGCTATGACACTGTGGCAAACGATAAAAAATAATCCATCGGCACTGGCATGGGCTATTATTATTCATGTGCTGGCCTTTGCCGCGATTATCGTCAGCTTTAGTGCTTCCGAACCGCAGATGGCCACGGTAAAGCCGCAAAAGGTGATCGAGGCAGTTGCGATCGATGAAAAAGCGATTAACCAGGAACTGAATAAACTTAAAAAAGCCGAGCAGAGAAAAAAGCGTGAAGAAAAACGTCTGCAGGATAAAGCACGCAAGGCCAGGGAGCAGCGTCGCAAGGAAGAAAAGCGATTAAAGGCCTTAAAGAAAAAACAGAAAGAACTGCAAAGAAAGGCAAAACTTAAACAGGAAAAAGAGAGAAAACGTATTGCCGCGCTGAAAGAGAAGCGCAGGCAGGAGGAACTGAAACAGAAACTGGAAGAAGAACGCCTGAAAGAACTGCAAAGGCAACGCAGGGAAAAGCAGGCACAGCTGCAACGGGAAGAAAAAGCACGCCAGGAAAAACTGGCAGCGCAGAAAAAAGCCGCAGAAGAGGCTAAACGTGCCCGTTATGTACAGGGTGAAGTGGCACGTTACAAGGGACTGATTCGTAACAAGATAACCCGTAACTGGATTTTTCCGGCCAGTTACAGAAAAGGCATGAAATGCACGGTCAGGGTAAGAATTATTCCGGGTGGTGAAGTGGTCAGCGTACAGATAATAAAGAGTAGTGGTAGTGCTGCCTTTGATCGCTCGGTTGAGCAGGCGGTGCGGAAGGCATCCCCGTTGCCGGTACCGGATGCAGGCAGTGGCCTGTTTGATAATTTTCGTGAAGTGGAGTTTGTTTTTGATCCGAATGAAGGGTAAATGAATTTTCCAGATATCTGTGCATTTAGGGATGAATAAAGAGTTTGGGAGGTAGAAAGCCATTGTCGATCAAGACCGTGGGCCGCAGGGGCAAGGATTGTTCCAGACAATCCTATTGCATTTCCGCCATCCCTGGCGGTCAAGGCGGCCCCCGAGCCTACAGGGATGTATTTACGGCGTGTCTTGATCGGCGATGGCTGAATTACCTCCACTAACAGAAAACACTATACACTTTTAAGCCTAAAAATTGACAGGTGTTTCGAATAGCTTTTTAAAGCAAGGTAGAAGATGTTAAAGAAAAGTTTACTGATTATTTTTTCCTGGTTGCTGGCTCAAAGTGCAGCACAGGCCATACTGACCATTGAAATTACGCAGGGCGCTGAAGGCGCACAGCCGATTGCGATTGTACCCTTTGCCTGGAAGGGTAAAGGGGAACGGCCACTCAGCCTGAAATCTATTATTGCGGCTGATCTGCAGCGTAGTGGCCAGTTTGCGCCGCTGGCAGAACGGGATCTGATTTCAAAACCACACAGTGGTAGCGAAGTTAAATATAAAACCTGGCGTGCACTGAACGTGGGTTACCTCGTCGTTGGTAGTATTACCCGGCTCCAGGATGACAGCTTCCAGGTGCAGTTCCAGTTACTCGATGTCTTCAAGGGACGTCAGCTTGCCGGTTACAGCATTCGCAGTTTAAACAGTGGCCTGCGTCGTACTGCGCACCACATCAGTGATATCATTTATAAAACCATTACCGGTGAGGAAGGGGCATTCAATACCCATATCGCCTATATCACCATCACCCGTGGTAAAGATAATAAAAAACGCTATCGCCTTGCGATTGCCGATGCCGACGGTTATAACGAAAAAATCATTTTCAGTTCCGATAAACCATTGATGTCACCTTCGTGGTCACCTGATGGTACCCGGCTGGCCTATGTTTCTTTTAGTCATGGCCGCCCGGAAATCTTTGTCCAGAATATCTTTTCTGCTAAAAGAGAAAAACTTGTTTCCTTTAAAGGGCTCAACAATGCGCCGCGCTGGTCACCCGATGGTAAGTATCTTGCCATGACCCTGTCACGTGATGGCAACCCTGAAATTTATATTATGAATGTCAATTCAAGAAAGCTGACACGGATTACCCGCAGCTATGCCATCGATACGGAACCGGAATGGTTACCGAATAGTGAAGGTCTGATCTTCACATCGGATCGTGGTGGTACACCGCAGTTGTATGAAATTCCGCTGCGTTACTACCGTGCATCTGGCAGGGCAAAACGTATTACCTTCGAGGGGAACTATAATGCCCGTGCCTCGGTCTCGCCGGATGGGCGCTATATTGCCATGATCAACCGAACCCAGGGACGTTTTCGTATCGCGGTGCTGGAAAGGGAAAGTGGGTTATTTAATATTCTGACCCGGGGAAAACTGGATGAATCCCCCAGTTTTGCCCCCAATGGTCGTATGATTATCTATGCTACGGAAGAGCGTTACCGTGGTGTGCTGGCAGCCGTGTCCGTCGATGGCCGGGCAAGACAGCGGCTAAGTTTTAACAAGGGTGATGTAAGGGAACCGGTGTGGTCTCCTTTTACCATGAATAAATAATACGCGCTAAATCCAACTCTAAAAGGAGCAGGCAGTGACTAAATTACTTCGCTATTTTATAATAACGGGCATTATCCTGAGCCTGTCGGCTTGTGACATTGCACCGCTGAAAAAACGGGATGGTTCATCAGCAGGAAGCGATCAGCAAAACCAGTATTCAACGGATGGTGATAGCACCGGTAAATACAGTTCCGGCGCTGAGCTGTCGGTGGAATCACTGAATGATCCCAATAGCCCGTTATCACAGCGGATTATTTATTTTGATCTGGATAGCAGCCAGGTCAAGGAAAATGATCGAAACATTATTACCACGCATGCCGAGTTTCTCGTTGCGCACCCTGACATCAGTATCGTACTGGAAGGGCATGCCGATGAACGTGGTTCACGTGAATACAATATTGCCCTGGGTGAAAAACGTGCCAAGGCAGTGAAGCAACTGATGACCCTGCAGGGCGTAGCAGACAGCCAGATTCAGGTGATTAGTTTTGGCGAGGAACGCCCGGTTGCACTTGGACATGATGAGTCGGCATGGTCATTAAACAGGCGAGTTGAAATTCTGTACACTGGTTATTGATATGAAAAAATACACATGGGTTTTATGCAGCGTTGTTCTTTTTACCGGCCTTAGCGCCCCGTTACAGGCTGAAGAGTCCGTCAAGCAACGACTAAACCGGCTCGAACGGCTTGTGAACAGTAAGGGACTGGTTGATATCATGGTGCGGGTGGAAAGCCTGCAAAGTGAACTGCAACGTCTGCAGGGAGAAATCGAGGTACAGAAACATACCCTGGATGAAATTAAAAAACGCCAGCGTGATCTCTACCTGGATATCGATCGTCGCCTGTTACAACTTGAACGTCGATCCGGTACATCGGCACCTGCCACATCTGCTGCCAGCCCTGCTGTTGAAACGCCTGCAATGCCCGAAGCGGCCACAGGCAGACAACAGACTATTGAGCAAGCCGTTGTTAGCCAGCCGCGTACTATTGTCAATCGGGAAGGCGAGCAGGTTGCTTACCAGAAAGCCTTCGACCTGCTGCGTGCACTGCGTTATGAAAAAGCTACCCAGGCCTTTCGCAAGTTTCTCGATGACTACCCGGATGGTCGTTATGCCCATATTGCACAGTACTGGCTGGCGGAAACCAGTTACCATACGCGTAAGTTTAAGCAGGCCATCAGGGACTACCAGACACTTATCAACAAGTATCCAAAAAGTCCAAAACGTGCCGATGCCCTGTTAAAGATTGGTTATAGCCAGTATGAGTTGAAGTCTTATAGCAAAGCGAAGGAAGTTTTACAGAAACTCATCAAAACTTATCCGGGTACGACCGAGGCAGGACAGGCAGAAAGCCTGTTACGCAAGATTCGCAGTCGTACAGCGGGCTAGAGCCTGTAAAACAGGTATGGAAAATAATCCGTCTTCCGCCGCGGCCACGCTGCGGATAACCGAAATCTTTTATTCGCTGCAGGGTGAGTCACGTACCGCAGGCTATGCCACGGTTTTTATTCGCCTGACCGGTTGCCCGCTGCGTTGTGATTATTGTGACACCACTTATGCTTTTAAGGGTGGCAGTACGATGTCATTCGATGACATCGTTGCCGAAGTAAAAAAATATAAAACCCGCTATATTACCGTAACCGGTGGAGAGCCACTGGTACAGAAAAACTGCCTTGCGCTATTAACACTGTTATGTGACCAGGGCTATGAGGTTTCACTTGAAACCAGTGGCGCGCTTGATATCAGCCGGGTGGATAAACGGGTCTCGCGTGTGATGGATCTAAAAACGCCGGCCTCTGGTGAAGAAAGCAGGAATCTGTACAGTAATATTGAACAGCTAAACGAACATGATCAGCTGAAATTCGTTATTTGCGATCGCAATGATTATGAATGGGCCGTTAACAAGCTTGATCAATACAAGCTGTTATCCCGCTGCGAAGTTTTTTTCTCCAGCTCTCACCAGCAACTCAAACCACAACAACTGGCCGACTGGATACTCGAAGACCAGCTAATGGTACGATTCCAGCTGCAGCTGCATAAATATCTCTGGGATGATGAGCCGGGGCGTTGACCTGTACCGATATATGGAATTCTTATCTATCAGCCCAGCACTGTTGCCGGTGTTCATGATCACCGATCTTTTGTAAAATCCTGCCATGACTAAAAAAGCCGTTGTACTTGTTTCGGGTGGACTTGATTCTGCCACCGCACTGGCTATAGCCCGCGACCAGGGATATGACTGTTATGCCCTGAGTTTCGATTATGAGCAGCGACACCAGGTGGAACTTGAAAGCGCGCGCAAGGTTGCCGCGAGTCTTGGTGCGGTTGATCACAAGGTTGTGCGGCTGGGGCTGTCTGATTTTGGCGGCTCGGCACTGACCGACCATGCTATCGATGTTCCCCGTCATCAGGAAGAGGAGAGTGTGGAAATTCCGGTGACCTATGTGCCGGCTCGGAATACGGTATTTCTTTCACTGGCACTGGGCTGGGCCGAGGTGCTGGATGCCGATGCTATCTTTATTGGTGTCAATGCGGTGGACTACTCGGGTTACCCGGACTGTCGCCCGGAATATATTGCCGCTTTCCAGACCATGGCCAACCTGGCAACGAAGCGGGGCGTGGAGGGAAACCCCATTGCCATTGAGACACCTCTTATCAGCCTGACCAAGGTAGAAATTATTCGTCAGGGTATCGCCCTGGGTGTCGATTATGGGCTGACCCTGTCCTGCTATGCCCCTGATGAGGAAGGCCGTGCCTGCGGAGAATGTGACTCCTGCTACCTGCGAAAACAGGGATTTGAGCAAGCTGATGTGGCTGATCCCACACGCTATATACCCACAAAATAATAGATTGAAAAATGCAATCCGGGTAAAACAGCCTGTTTTTTCGGGTTACAGTCTGTTTTTCATCCGCTATAATTAATAGATAAATTAATAATAGATTCATTATAATTCCCTTACAATTCAACAAGTTATCCTAGAGGACAAGCTATGTCATTCGAAAGTTTTGCGTCGGCACAATCTTTCTTTTTGTGGTCGACTTTTGTGATTGCCTTTATCATGGGTGCGGTCGTGAATAAAACAAATTTCTGTACCATGGGGGCGGTTTCCGACCTGGTGAACATGGGAGATGCCGGTCGTATGCGTGCCTGGATTCTCGCTGCCACGGTTGCCCTGATCGGTGTCACGATTCTCGAAGCCCTGGGTAAAGCAGAGCTGACTTCCACGCTGCCTCCGTATCGCGGTAGTGTCTTTATGTGGGGACGCTATATCCTCGGCGGTGTACTGTTCGGTATCGGTATGACTTTTGCCAGTGGTTGTGGTAACAAGACCCTGATTCGTATCGGTGGCGGTAATATCAAGTCTATTTTTGTTTTCCTGATTATCGCTTTTATTGCCTACTACATGGTTGACCCGTTCAAACAGCTGGATGCTACCTGGTACCAGCTGTACTTTGCGCCATGGCTGGGTGCGGCTTCAATTTCACTTGATACCCCTCAGGACTTCGGCAGCATCGTCGGTAATCTCGTCAGTGTCGATGCAGGTACAATGCGCCTGATAATTGGCGGCCTGATTGCTCTGATTGCGCTGCGCTTTATTTTCCGTTCAGAAGACTTCCGCAAAAGTCGTGATAATGTCATGTCCGGTATTATCGTTGGTCTTATTGTTATCCTTGCCTGGTACTTTACCTCCAATACGACGGTTACGACTGAAGATGGAAACTATAGCCTGACCCAGTTCTACAGCGAGTGGGATATGATGATGGACTCTGAAGAAGGCAAGCCTAAAAATGGCTCGACCAACCTGCAACCGCAGTCGTTTACCTTCATCAGCCCAATGGGGCAGGCCTACGGTTATGCTGGTGCCGGTTTCTCCAGCGCTTTTCTGACCTTTGGTGCGATTTCAGTCTTTGGCGTGATCCTGGGTTCATTCATCTGGTCGCTGTTCTCCCGCAGCTTCCGTGTCGAGTGGTTTAACTCGTTCAAGGATTTCTACACCCACGTTATCGGCGGTATCCTGATGGGCTTTGGTGGCGTGCTGGGGCTGGGTTGTACCGTTGGCCAGGGAATCACCGGTGTCTCAACCATGGCAGTCGGTTCCTTTATTGTCTTTGTCAGCATCGTCTTTGGCAGTGCCATGACCATGAAGATCCAGTACTACAAAATGGTTTACGAAGAAGAAGCGACCTTTATCAAGGCATTTGTGACTTCACTGGTTGACATGAAATTGCTGCCTTCATCCATGCGAAAGCTGGATGCAATTTAATTAAATAAAATTGCAAATATCGTCTCACAGGGGCTTGTTATTCCCCGTGAGTTCGGTAAAATTCCGGCCTCAAAACAAATGGGCCGTTAGCTCAGTTGGTAGAGCAGTGGACTTTTAATCCATTGGTCCCGCGTTCGAGTCGCGGACGGCCCACCATTATTGCAAAAGACCTGTCAGAAATGGCGGGTCTTTTTTTGCATAAGGGATGCAGATTTTATTATTATAAAATACACCGTCAAAGAGGACTGAGTGATGAGCAACAGTATTGAGCGGTTTATAGCGGGCTATCATCGGTTTCGCTCTGGGTACTATGAAGAAAACCGTGAAAGGCTTAATGAACTGGCACGTGAAGGTCAGTCCCCCCGAATTGCTATCGTTGCCTGCTGCGATTCCCGTGTCGACCCTGCTGTTATTACCGACAGTAACCCGGGTGATATGTTCGTGATTCGAAATGTCGCCAACCTGGTACCGCCCTACGAAGCGGCTGGTTCCTGGCACGGTACCAGTGCCGCGCTTCAGTTTGCTGTCTGCGGACTCGAGGTTGAGCACCTGGTAGTAATGGGGCACGCCCAGTGTGGTGGCATACGTGCCCTGCTGGAAAAGGAAGAGAGCGAAGAACACGGTGATCATTTTATCGCCTCGTGGATGAGTATCGCCGACGAGGCAAAGCAGCATGTGCTGCACGATGACTCGCTGCATTCCTTTGATGATCGACTCCATGCCTGTGAGTTGAGCTCGATAGAAATTTCGCTGAAGAATCTGATGACCTTTTCCTGGATTAGGGAAAAAGTGGAGCAGGGCAGGCTTGAGCTACACGGCTGGTACTACGACATCCGTACCGGTGAGGTGCTGCACTTCGATCGGGATAGCCAGTCCTTCAAGCCTCTGTAAATTTCCCGACAGGCATAAAAAACGGGAACCTGGTGTTTGGGCCGGGTTCCCGTTTTTGTGTCCGCCTGGCCCGTTCTATAGCAGATCAGCCAGCCACATATGTACCAGGATGCTCATGGCGTAGCCCAGGCCGATGGCCCAGCTCCACTTGAGGTGGGCAAAGAAGGTATAGACACCGCGTGCCTGTCCCATCAGGGCGACACCGGCTGCGGAGCCAATCGAGAGCAGACTGCCGCCGACACCGGCTGTCAGGGTGACCAGCAGCCACTGTCCATCGACCATGTCGGGCCCCATACTGAGCACGGCAAACATGACTGGGATATTATCGACGA
>JALUTJ010000456.1 GCA_027057985.1 Chromatiales bacterium | reverse complement strand
CCTTTACATAATCCTCATAACAATGTTCCTGTTCCGGTGGTATCAGCCACCATAACGGGTAACGCCCGTGCAGTAATACGCTGGTACGATAAAATTCTTCCAGTAATAAACTGTGCAGGGCACTGCCACTGCTTTCATCGGAAAGAAAACCCATTTCACCACGCCGAATCCTTGCTGGATTCACCAGGTAGATATTGGCCTCGACCCCGTTACCCTGAGCCCAGTCCTGTACCGCACGGGTCTTGGCTTCGAGTTCAGTTACCTGTCCGGCATCCAGTGTTTCCTTATGGCAGATCCAGATATCAAAATCACTCTTGTCGTTATAGGCAATGGTGCCACTGCTACCCATGAGGTAAATGGCTTCAATATCAAATTCACGGTAGGCCTTTTGCCGAAACTCGAAACTACGAGCAATGCGCTGTGCCAGGTGCAGGGTATTACTGTCCGGCCGGTAAAAGGGAATACCAATCGGGGTTTGCTTTGAAACATAACCGGGCAGAAGGGGGTGATTGACATGAAACAGCAGCGGTAACAGAGCCAGGAATTCTCGCTGCGAATTACGCAGGTCGGCATCGATGCGTTGCAGACGTGCGGCATTTATGTCGAGGAAACGCTGTTTGATCTCGGAAAAATCGTAACTGGTCGCAGCAGGGGGGGTCTGTAACTTCTTGCTCATTACCCTTTTATCGGCCATTGCCGCCTGAGCTGAACTCGAAATCCCGTTCCAGATCACAGATTCGATAAAAAGGCAGGGAAATTTGCTGAAATTTGAACGACTTAACAGCCTGTTCTCGCCCCCGGATAAATTCAGTATACTGTCAACGTAACAGCAATCCCCCTGATCCAACATGGAAAGTCGTAATTATGCTGAATAACCTCGAAAGCGCCGATTTACAGGCAATACTGCAGGGCTGCCCGACTGGCCTCGCCCTGTCCGAAAACAATACCGTTACCTGGGTCAACCCGACCTTTGAAAAATACCTTGGCATCCAGGCCAGCGAAATCTGTGGCCAGGCCATTGCAGAATTGCCCGCGGTGCTGCAGCCTCTTTTCGCTAATAATGAAACCGTGCATATCCCGGCCAATGCCGTGCATGACGAGCAGTGGTATCAGTGCCAGTTACAGTCTGTAGGAGAATCCGGCCATACCATTCACTTTATTACCGATATCGGCCCACTGCAAATACTAAAACAGGAACGTGAACTATTACGCGAAGAACTGCGCGAGGCACTGGCCATCGATGAAGTTACCGGCATGCCCAACAAGGTCTCCCTGTTCCAGAGCCTGGAACCGCAGATTTCCCGTAGCCGGCGTTACAATAACCTGCTTTCCATCGTTATTATGCGGGTCAATAAGCTGCAATCGCTCGACAAGGCACAGAGCAGCAGCCTGCTCATTGCCATTAGCCAGTTACTCAATGACCAGGTACGTTGGGCCGATAGCGTCGGTAAACTCAGCGACAGTGACTTTATGCTAATCCTGCCGGAAACCAATGCCGAGAGTTGCCAGAAGCTGATCGATAACATGGAAACAAAACTCGCTGAACTGCCACTGCCAGATAACCTACCGCAGAACTATGTCCTTTCCACCACCTTTGGCTGTGCGCAGTGGGAAAAAGGCGATGACCTCACCCTGCTGATGCGAAAGGCCCGGCAGCCATTAATGGCAGAAACTGCCAGTTAATATTTCACCGCAAAGTCGCAAAGAACGCGAAGGTTTTTATTTCAGGATAAATATTGTTCCTTCTCCTTCAAGGAGAGGGAATTAGCTTGTCGACACCTCAAGTAGATCAGGTTTCAATCTGAAATAACAAAATATTTTGTCGGTTCCGTCGCTTTGCTCCTTGAACCGACCTAACGCTATCCTTTGATCAAAAAATAAATCTTTGCGCCCTCTGCGACTTTGCGGTGAATTTAGTTGCTGGCTCCACTGCGATTGAGCCACCCTGCACCCAGTTGAACGGTTTTAGCTGGCCAGCAGTTTTTTCAGTCTGGCGACCTGCTGTTTAACCTGCTCCGGCGCGGTGCCACCACGGTGGTTACGTGCCTGCACCGAGCCTTCCAGTGTCAGCACCTCGAACACATCCTGCTCGATAATATCGGAAAACTTTTTCAGCTCGTCCAGGCTCATCTCGGAAAGATCTTTGCCGCTTTCAACCCCATAGGCCACCGACTTCCCCACTACCTCGTGCGCATCGCGAAAAGGCATGCCCTTGCGTACCAGGTAATCGGCCAGGTCCGTGGCGGTAGAAAAACCACTGCGTGCCGCTGCATACATATTCTCTTTTTTCACCGTAATTTGCGGCATCATGTCCGCATACAGGCGCAGGCAACCCTTGAGATTATCCACCGTGTCGAATAACGGCTCCTTGTCTTCCTGGTTATCTTTATTATAGGCCAGCGGCTGGCTCTTCATCAGGGTCAGCAGGCTCATCAGGTGGCCATATATGCGCCCGCTCTTTCCGCGCACCAGCTCCGGCACATCCGGGTTTTTCTTCTGCGGCATAATGCTGGAGCCGGTACAGAAGCTGTCACCGAGATCGACAAAATCAAACTGGGCAGAACTCCACAGC
>JALUTJ010000455.1 GCA_027057985.1 Chromatiales bacterium | reverse complement strand
ATACAATAACAACCGTGGTAGGCCCGTATTCAAGCTGCTCCATATCAAAACGGATACGTAAATCAATTATCGGCACAATCGTGCCTCGCAGATTGATAACCCCGCGCACATATTCAGGTGTATTCGGTACCTGGGTAACGGCATCCCAGCCCTTTATTTCCTGAACCCGTAAAATATCAACACCATATTCTTCACCAGCAAGCATAAAGGTCAGGTACTGCTGGCTATTCTCATCGAGCTCAGCTCCACCTATAAGCGCCTGCTCGCCTGCCAGGCTGGCGGCAAGATTAGCGGTATCGAGATTCTGTTCTGTACTCATTCTTTAATTCCTCATGCAGCAACGGCTGATGTTTTTGTTCTGCCATGATTACGAGAAATCGCAATCAGGCCGGAGACATCAAGAATTAATGCCACGGTGCCATCACCGAGGATGGTGGCACCGGATATACCTTCCACGCTTTTGAAATTGGTTTCCAGGCTCTTGATGACCACCTGTTGCTGCCCCAGCAGATCATCCACCAGTAAGGCAACCTTCTTGCCTTCGGCCTCTACTACAACCAGCAGGCCCTCTTCGATATTGTCGTAACTGGGTTTAATATTGAAGACATCACACAGACGGACAATCGGAATATATTCATCACGCAGACGGTAAACATCGGCCTGCCCGGTAACACGGTTTACCAGTGAAGAATCAACCTGAATCGATTCAATAATGGAAACAAGTGGCACGATATAGATTTCTTCACCCAGCGAGACGGACTGGCCATCAAGAATCGCCAGTGTCAGCGGCAGGCGAATGGTAAAGGTACTGCCTGTACCTGCACGCGTTGCCACTTCAACTGTGCCACCGAGTGCACGTATATTTCTACGCACTACATCCATACCGACACCACGGCCGGAAACATCACTGACGACATCCGCGGTAGAGAAACCGGGCTGAAAAATCAGATCGGCAATCTCTTCATCACTGAGCTTGTCATTTTCACCGACCAGCCCACTCGACTTACCCTTGGCAAGAATTTTCTCAAGATTAAGTCCGGCACCATCATCGGTGATTTCAATAATAATATTGCCACCTTCATGATAGGCATTAAGGTGAATTTCACCTGTTTCCGGCTTGCCTTTGGCCAGCCTGTCTTCCGGTGCCTCGATACCATGATCGAGTGAATTACGAACCAGATGCACCAGTGGGTCACCAATTTTTTCCATCACGGTTTTGTCCAGCTCGGTAGATTCACCGGACAGTTTCAGTTCAATCTTCTTACCCAGTTTTTCAGAGAGATCATGTACCAGGCGTGGGAAACGCTGAAAGACAAAACTGATCGGCAGCATGCGAATGCGCATAACGTTTTCCTGCATTTCGCGTGTATTGCGTTCAAGCTGCATCAGCCCGTTCTTTAGTTTTTCAAGCTGTTCTTCGCCAAACTCTTCTTCTTCACCCAGCTGACTTAGCATAGACTGGGTAATCACCAGTTCACCGACCATATTGATCAATTCATCAACCTTGTCGATAGAAACACGAATCGATGAGGACTCGGTACTGGGTTTACGCTTCGCAGTTTTTGCTGCAGGCTTCGGCTTTGTAACCGGAGTTTCAGCAACAGCGGCTGTTTCTTCGGCAGCTGCCGGGCTTGCTGTTGTTTCGCCTTTTTCAGTCTCTGCCGCGCTTGCTGATACTTCTGCAGCAAGTGGTGTTATTTCCAGGTCACATTCATCCTCAACCCAGTCGAACACTTCCTCGATAGCCGATTTCTCGACATCACCTTTAAGGGTCAGGGTCCAGGAAAGCACACTGCTTTCTGGCTCCATTAACAGAAAATCCGGTAACCCGGACGTATCAACTTCTGTTTCAAGCTCACCCAGGGTTGCCAGTTCACGGAACATCCGTACCGGGTCATTACCAGTTTGTAGCATCTCGGCATGGGGTTTGAAATGAATCAACCAGCCTTTACCTGCTCCCGACTCATTGACATCAGCTGTCTGATTTTCTACTGGAGCTGTTGTAACAGCTTCAGTGCCCTCGGTACCGGCAAGCAGGTTATCCAGTTTCAGTTTAACCTCGGCTATGCGTTCATTATCCAGTGCTTCTTCTGCCTGAAGGCTGGAGAGCATTTCCCGCAGTACATCCACAGACTCAAGCAGGATATTGACCGCATGCTGGGTTACCTCACGTTTGCCGTCTCGCATTTCATCCAGCAAGGTTTCCATAACGTGGGTAAAATTTGCCACATCATTCAAACCAAAAGTGCCACTCCCCCCTTTTATGGAATGAGCAGCACGGAAGATGGTATTAATGGTTTCCAGATCTGCCTGGCCGACATCCAGCGCAAGCAGTTCTGTTTCCATGATATCCAGGCCTTCAAAACTTTCTTCATAGAAAGTAGCCAGGAATTGTGACATATCGAAAGACATAATTTTCGATCCTTATATCAAAGCACTTTTCCAATCGTTGCCAGTAACTGATCCGGGTTGAAAGGTTTTACTATCCAGCCGGTTGCACCAGCTGCCTTTCCCTGTTGTTTCTTGTCACCAGCACTTTCCGTGGTCAGCATTAACATGGGAGTAAACTTGAAATCGGG
>JALUTJ010000454.1:12502-21228 GCA_027057985.1 Chromatiales bacterium | reverse complement strand
ATACCCGGCCTGATTTCCCTGTGAATGACAAGGTTAAATGCGCAATGAAATGGTTTATTCGATTATTTTTCAGAACATTACGTAAAGTTATCGGCCCCTTTATTACCCTGGCAGATAAAATTACCACACCCAAAGGCATAGAGCGTTCGGCAGAAGAGCAGCAGCGTGTTGACCAGCAAACCACGCAACTGGCTTTATATCATTTTCAGACCTGTCCATTCTGTATCAAGGTACGTCGTCACAGTAAGCGCCTGTCGCTTAATATCGAACTGCGCGATGCCCAGTATGATCCGCAATCAAGACAGGAACTGCTCGAAGGTGGCGGCCAGTTAAAAGTACCCTGCCTGCGCATCGTGAAAGATAACGGTGAGGTGGAATGGATGTACGAATCAAACGATATCAGGCAATACCTCGATGATCGCTTTGCCGCCTGAACATGGATGAAGACAGTAATATTTTTTCACAACTGCAATCCGACCCCGAGCTACTTTTAAAGCTGGCAAACTACCGCATGCCCTTTGGCAAATATGCCAGTCGTTTACTTATCGATTTGCCCGAACCCTACGTGGTGTGGTTTGCCAACAGGGGATTTCCCAAAGGTGAACTGGGACAGATGCTGGCTATCGTACTTGAGATCAAGATTAACGGGCTGGAGTATTTATTCCAGCCACTAAGAAAAAACAAGCATAGATAAGAGTTAGCAGTAAAGTTATGCTCGCGACATAAACTTTGCATTGGTGGTATTGACTTTTACCTGTTCACCCGGCTCCAGATATTCTGGTACCTGTATTTCAAGACCGCTGGACAGGATCGCCGGCTTGGTACGCCCAGTTGCGGTTGCTCCCTTGATAGCCGGTGCAGTTTCAGTAATGTCCAGCACCACCGACTGTGGCAGCTCAATCCCCAGCATGACATCATCCATAATCAGGGCAAAGATACCGTCCAGCCCTTCAGTCAGGTAACCCACTTCATCCGCGATGTCATCCCGGTTCAGAGTGTACTGGCTATAATCTTCCATATTCATAAACGTGTAGTCATCACCATCGACATAGGAAAACTGCACCTGCACCCGAACACAATCGGCATCCTTGAGCATGTCCTCGCCCTTGTAGGACTCGTCCAGCTTTTGCCCGGTTTTGAGGTTATTAAAACGCACCTTGTACAGGGTAGATGCGCCGCGCGACGATGGGCTTTTCACCTCGACCTGTTTCACGGCATGGGGATCACCATTAATCTCGACCACCATTCCTTTTTTTAATTCGCTGGCTTTTGGCACTGTCTTTTCCTGAACTAAAATGATAAAAACCTGAATTATACCCGTCACTATAAAGCGCTGGCAAACTAAATAGCGATTCCAGATACCCGATCACTGATGAATAATGAAAGAGTACAGGAGGTAGAAAGCCGTTGCCGATCAAGACCGTGGGCTGCAAGGACAGCGGCCCCCGAGCCTACAGGGATGTATTTACGGCGTGTCTTGATCGGCAATGGCTGGATTACCTCTATTTACAATAGTTAGAATTACACTTTAAGTCTTTAAATGGATAGCTATCTGGAATCGCTATTTAGTCTTACAGGCATTGTTATCGAGCACAGAAAAAATCATGGCAGGATTGACCAGCTGCTCTGCTTACTGCAGAATCCCTTTGACACGTTGCTACGCTTTCTGACAAGGTAAAGACAAGATGAATACACAGGAACTGATTAACCTAATCCAGAACCATCCCACTGAAGTTGAATTTGAACAGGTGATGGCGGTTATCGACCAGGACTACGACTATACCCCAACCACATTTTATAATGGCATGGGGGACAACCGGGTCAGCAATGAAGCCGGCAGCAATGAAGGTTCCTGCAAAATCTTTGCTTTTGCCGACATGAATGATCTTAACGAAGCCCAGACCCTGGCCTGTTTTGGTCGATTTTACCGCCAGGATGTGCTGTTAAATCTCGGCGGCAGCGACCACGCCAATATTCGTAACTTTATGAAATATGGCTGGGAAGGAATTCATTTTGATCAGCCACCACTCAGCAGAAAATAAATTTTACTCAAACTGGTAAGGTTGCAGGCTAATACCAAGCAGGGTTTTATTTATCAGGCGTGCTTCACCACTGTAGCGTTGTAGACCGGTACTGGTAAATTCAAAGCGGTATTGGCGAAAAAAACCAAGTTGACCATAAGCATTACGACGTAAACGCACTTTTTTGAGCTGTACCGTATCGTCAAGAAATTCCAGCAGATATTTCTGACATTGCCTGCGAGCGGCCTCGGTTGCAATTTCCTTGGCACGCATGCTGTCCAGCCAGTAAGCCAGCCCTGCAATCATACTTATAGCAATAAGCAGTTCCATTACTTTATTTTAACAGGGGTTTGAAATATTCGCCTGCAAAATAAATCGCTTCGTCAAGGGTAAAGATATCACTGCCAGCAAAGCGAGACTGCCATTGTTCCGCGGTTTTACGATCCTTTAAAAACACCATCTGCAGGCAAAGATTATCCGCTGCACAGCTACCGGGGTCCTGCCACTGAACACCAAGCTGTACATCATTAAATGGTGAAACCTTTTCTGTGCTGTCGCCATTTAAAATAATCGTAATGGGGGTTTCGGTTAATCCACACTGCGAGGTGATTTTCATCCGAAAACCGTAAACTGCCGACACTGCCAGTGCATCAAGGGCACACATGGCATAGATATTCACTTCATTATAGACAAGATGGTGTGCGGTTTGCTGCAGGCTAAACGGATAGGCACCTTTAATCTTACCTGTTTTTTCATCTATGACAATAAGATCCTGGCCTGACAGTTTATTAATAATATCTGTTTCAAACTTATCATTAATCCGACCATAAAAAGCCAGTTGCTGCATGATTTTCAGGGAAGCTGTCAGGCTTTCCTCATCCAGCTGCTGCTTACGTTGTGCCAGCGGTAAAAGTGTATTAAGTCTTTCAATTGCATTTTCGGCTCTTATCATTTTCTGTCACTCTCATACAACTTGCAGAAAAATTTCAATCCCGAAGATTCTTCAGGTAACGGTCGGTATAAACAAAAACAACAACGAAAGCGATCAACCCGATAAAAGCACGCACACTCAGTCCGGCGTAGGGCTGTAACTTGTCGATAACCAGGTAGGAAGCCAGCGAGGCCAGCAACATAGATAATATTCTTATCATTCCCTACTCCACATAAATAATTGGCAGGCGTAATGTAAACCTGGAACCTTTTCCTTTTTCACTTTCAACAGAAATACTGCCCTTTAGCAATACTGCAAGGTGACGTGAAATAGAAAGACCAAGCCCGGAGCCGGTATAACGCCGTGTTGTAGAATTATCTTCCTGTGAGAACTTTTTGAATAACTGGCTCTTGTAATTCTCATCTATGCCAATGCCAGTATCCTCTACCACAAAAGAAATTTCATTTTCATCAACTTCAACGTTTAAAGATACCTGACCCTGCTCGGTAAACTTTGCAGCATTACTGATCAGGTTCAATAGAATCTGACGAATACGAGTATCATCCGAATACATCATCCCGGCATTATTACTGCAGTTCAGGTTAAACGCGTTCTGGTTCTTCGCCATTAACGGCAACGCGGCTTCTTTTATATCATGCAGTAATTCGCAAATATTAAATTCAACCGGGTGAATATCCAGCTTACCTTCCTCAATCTTTGATATATCCAGGATCGAGTTAATCAGGCCCAGTTGATGCTGTGCGGCATTCTTGATTTTTTTCAGGTCTGGCAGATACTGTGTCTGACTGTCTTCATCGACGATTTCTTCCAGTAGCTCGCTATAACCAAGAATAATATTAAGTGGAGTACGCAACTCGTGACTCATGGTTGCCATAAAGGCATCCTTTGCCTTGCTCGAGGCCAGCGCTTCATCACGCGCCAGTGCCAGTTGCCGGGTACGTCGTTCCACCCGATCTTCTAACTGGCTATTGGCCTCCTCGACCTTGCGCAGAGCTTCACGAATACTACGGCTCTGAGATTCATTAAGGCGAATAACCAGAATAGCCACCAGGCTTCCGACCAGCAAGGCCGCGCTTCCGAGAATATAAATTGAAGTACGCGCCTGGTTATAGGACTGTCTTGCATCCTTCAGTGCTTTCTGAGTTGCGTTTTTTTGCAGTGAAATCATCTGCTTAACCCGTTCCATAAATACTTCCTGGGTCTGAAAGGCTCGTTCGATCTCATCCCGGGTAATTGGCTCTTCGGCACGATAGATACTTTTATCGATAAGATTAACCTGGGCGTAATAAGCCTTACGCATGGCAGCATTGATTTCTTCTAGTAATTGTTTTTCCCTGTCATTAAGCCGCATCGTCGCAAACTGGTTGCGGGCGGCGACTATATCAATGGCATGCTGATTAAAACGGGACTTACCTTCATCCCGTTCAAAAGGGTCATCCAGTAACAGGATATTGCGTAGACTCACTTCACGCTCATAAATGCCGTGGCGAATGGTCATCATCAGCTCGGTCTTGAGATTATTTTCGCTGGTAATAACCTCGATCTTGGACTGGATATCCTGCATTTTGCTCAGGCCAAGCAGGGTCATGACTACCAGCAGGACCAGCATAACGAGAAAACCGAGCGCAATTTTCAATGAATCTTCTGAGATAACCTTCATTGGAGTATTTCATTCCTGTAATGCAATATTTTCTTTGTCGGCATGCTAACAAAATACTTGATTAAATTGACAAAATAATTGCGTGTTTTACACTCCTGCTTTCAGGCTATTTTGGCCGCTAAGGGACATTTATTCGCGTCCCTGGCTCGCTATTTTGCTATTATTGAGCCCCGATAATCCTTAACTATCCGGAGAACACCCATGAGCGAATCCACCTCCTGTAACTCATCTGCCTGCTGTGGCGAAGTTCCATCCAGCGAACAACACAGCCAGTCCGACAGCGTGCGCCAGCATGTCCGGGAGAGTTACGCCAAAGTAGCCGAGGCCAGCAATAACAATGAGAGCTGTGGGGTGGAATCCAGCTGCTGCGGAGTTTCTGAAGACATCGATATCAATACCCTTAATTCCCTGCGCCTGGGCTATTCTGAAGAAGATCTGGAAAATGTGCCCAAGGGGGCCGATATGGGTCTGGGCTGCGGTAATCCACGTGCGATTGCCTCGCTAAAAGCCGGTGAGACCGTGGTTGATCTCGGTGCTGGTGGCGGATTCGATGCCTTTCTTGCCGCTCGTGAAGTCGGTAAAAGCGGCCGGGTCATCGGTATCGATATGACCCCCACCATGCTCAGCAAGGCCAGAAACAATGCCGAAATTGCCGGTTTTGACAATGTCGAATTCCGGCTTGGTGAAATCGAACACCTGCCGGTTGCAGATAATAGCGTGGATGTCATTATCTCTAACTGTGTAATCAATCTCTCGCCAAACAAGGCCCAGGTCTTTCGGGATGCCCTGCGTATTCTCAAACCCGGAGGCCGGCTGGCGATTTCCGATGTTGTCGCCACCTGTGAAATGCCGGAAGAAATGAAAAATGATCCCGCACTTTATGCCGGTTGCATGGCCGGCGCCTCCCTGATCGCGGATCTTGAAGCCATGATGCAGCAGGCCGGTTTTGAGCAGATCCGGATTACCCCCAAAGATGAATCGAAGGAATTTATCCGCGACTGGGCACCGGGTAAGAATGTAACCGACTATGTCGTCTCCGCCCATATTGAAGCTATCAAGCCGGGTCAATAAATTATTGTTCAGACTACAACAGGAATAATCTGTGAGTATTGAAGTTTTTGTTCCCGGCCAGCGCTGGATCAGTAATAGTGAAAGTGAGCTTGGTCTCGGTATAATCCGTGAGCTGGATCAGCGCACGGTCAGCATCTATTTTCCTGCCACTGATAACCTGCGCACCTATGCCATTGAACAGGCACCATTGAGCCGGGTAACGTTTGCCGTGGCAGATACCATCACCACAACGGATAATAAAAAATACAAGGTGCAGGCCGTTAACGAAGAACATGGTATCGTTCATTACTCGGTGCTTGATGATAACGGCCATGAAAGGCTTGTTAATGAAAATGAACTCAGTGCTACCATCAAGTTAAACCGGCCTCAGGATCGCCTTTTTACCGCGCAGTTCGATGCAGAGAAAGCCTATATCCTGCGCCATGATACCCTGCGTATTCATCATCAGCTTGCTGGCTCCGAGGTAAACGGTTTATACGGTGCCCGTATGAGCCTGATCCCACACCAGCTATATATCGCGCATGAAGTGGCCTCGCGTCCTTCACCCCGGGTACTATTGGCAGATGAAGTTGGACTGGGTAAAACCATTGAAGCCGGGCTTATCCTGCATCAGCAACTGGTAACCGGACGGACGCAACGGGTACTGATCATTGTACCCGATACCCTGTTACACCAGTGGCTGGTAGAAATGCTGCGCCGCTTCAATCTTCGCTTCAGTCTTTTTAACGAAGCCCGCTGCAAGTCACTGGATAAAAAAGAAGATGATGATGGCGAGGTAATGAATCCTTTTCAGACCGAGCAACTGGTTTTATGCAGTCTCGATTTTCTGATGCGAAACCCTCAGCGCCAGCAACAGATCATCGATGCACAATGGGATCTCATGGTTGTCGATGAAGCCCACCACCTTGAATGGTCAGCAGAAGATGTCAGTTCAGAATATCGTATGGTTGAGCAACTGGCAGAAAAAACGGCCAGTGTTTTACTGCTTACCGCAACCCCGGAACAACTTGGCCCAGCCAGTCATTTTGCCCGGCTGCGCCTGCTTGATCCGCATCGCTTTCATGATCTCGACGTTTTCCTCGCTGAGGAAGCACACTATAACCGTCTTGCCAACACCGCTGATGCCCTTATCGAAGATCGCGCATTAAGCGAAAAAGATATAAAGGTGCTAGAGGAGTTTATTCCTCATGACAACCAGGTTCTGCTCGATGACCTTGCAAAGGGCGAAGGCGATCAGCAGGCTCTACGCCAGAAAATCGTACAGTTACTTATCGACCAGCATGGTACCGGCCGAGTACTGTTTCGTAATACACGCCAGGCCATCAAGGGCTTTCCCGAGCGAGAAGTTCAGGCCGCCCCTCTGCCTGCAACTTCAAACTATAACGACGTCTTTAATAAAATTTTTACCAGTGAAGATAAAAAATTTCAGTTTGCACTGGACTTTCAACGTAGCTTTGCCGAGGTTATGCTAACCCCTGAAGCTGCATACCAGCGCTTACAGAAAATTGGCATTTCCTTTCTTAAAGACAGCCCGCACTGGAGCAGTTTTGATCCCCGCTTTGAATGGTTATTGCAGTTACTAAAACAGCTGAAAAATGAAAAGGTACTGGTCATCTGTGCCCATGCCGAAACCGCGCTGGAACTCGACGATATCCTGGCTAACCGCCATGCCATTCGTACTGCAGTTTTCCATGAGGAGCTCAGTATTATTGAACGCGATCGTGCCGCGGCTTATTTTGCTGATATGGAACAGGGGGCACAGGCTCTGATCTGTTCCGAGATTGGTAGTGAAGGTCGTAACTTCCAGTTTGCTCATCACCTTGTTCTGTTTGATCTGCCGCTTAACCCTGATCTGCTGGAACAGCGTATCGGCCGCCTCGATCGTATCGGGCAAAAAGAAACCATCCAGATCCATGTCCCGTATATCCGCGAGTCGGCACAGGAAATCATGTTCCACTGGTATCGTGAAGGACTACAGGCCTTTGCCCAGACCTGCCCGGTTGGACAGGGACTGATGAAACAGCTTGGCGCTACTCTGCAACAGTTACTGGAACAGACGACTTATCCGGTTGAAGAACTGATCGCTTTGCTTGATCAGGCAAAACCGCTTTACCAGCAACTTAACCAGGAACTGCAAAAAGGAAGAGATCGTCTGCTGGAAATCAACTCTTTCCGTAAAGCGGTTGCTGATCAACTGATCGATGAAATTCATGAGATAGAAAATACTTCTGGCTTGCAGGATTATATGCTGCGTGTATTCGATACCTATGGCGTGGAACAGAATGAACACAGTTATGCCAGTTATGTTCTGCATCCGGGTAATCACATGCTTACCCCGCATTTCCCTGAATTACCGGATGATGGTGTCACTATTACTTTTGATCGTGAAACCGCACTGGTACATGAAGATCGTCTCTTTATGAGCTGGGAACACCCCATGGTAACCGGCAGTATGGACATGGTGCTTGAAGGAGAGCATGGCAACGTGGCTTTCAGTATTATCAAAAACAAGGCCTTTAGCACCGGAACAGTATTGCTTGAAATGATCTTTGCAGTGCAATGTATTGCGCCGGCGCATCTGCAGATAGATCGGTTTATGCCCGCCCAGCTTATTCGCCTGTTAATGGACAAAGAGCAGGTTGATCACAGTGAAAGCATTAGCTTTACTGCCTGCAAGAGCCTGGTACCATCGGTGGATGCCGCAACATTCCGCCAGGTTGTCATGGGACACCGTGACACCCTGCGCCGGATTATCAGTCATGCCGAGACGCAGCTGGCGCATAACCTGCCTTCACTGATAGAAGCTGCCGAGGAGGAAGTTGAATCCCGGCTGGGTGAACAGCTATCCCGTCTGCGATCCTTGCAGAAAAATAATCCCAATGTGCGTGATGACGAGATACAGCAGCTTGAAGATGAAAAAACACAGATACTGGAATATATCCAGTATCCACAACTGCGGCTGGATGCGCTACGACTAATTATTGCTGGTTGAAGTGAGCTGACAATTTAACTTTTCTGATAA
>JALUTJ010000454.1:0-12492 GCA_027057985.1 Chromatiales bacterium | reverse complement strand
ATACCGCAACTGGGGGAAGATGATTTAAAAATATAGCCACAGATATCTGGCTCACGCTGTAAAAAGGCTGCTGCAAACCGTTGCAGCGCTTCGGTGTAATCCTTCGCTGGATTATCCACCTGTAAGACTCTGATGTCCCCATCCTTATCCACCAGCTGTATTGGCGGACGTGGTACAGCCAGGCCGATACCTGTTTCCGGGCAAACCGGTACCAGAGAATAAAGGTCAGCCAGTTCCCGGGCGATACTATATACATAGGAATTTCTGCCATCATAACGCACCCTGTCCCCAAGCAGGCACTGACTGACGGCGATTTTTGGTTTAGCCATACTGTTCTTCTATTTCTTTCATTGCCTGTTATTGTATTATACTGTCACATATATGTAATATAATTCTGTTTTAATGACAGTATGATAAAAAATGACTATATACTCGTTGTCGATGATGAACAGGCCATCCGTGACATGATCTGCATGGCTCTGGCGCAGGAAATGTACCAGTTTGTTGAAGCCAGCGATGCACATAAGGCAGAAGCACTGATCCGCGAAAACCCGCCCCAGCTGATCCTGCTGGACTGGATGATGCCCGGAGTCAGTGGTATCGATTTTGCCCGCAAACTGCGACGCATACCAGAAACCAGTAATATCCCCATTATAATGCTCACCGCGAAAACCGAGGAAGACCATATTATTCGTGGACTCGAAAGCGGCGCCGATGATTACCTGACCAAGCCTTTTTCACCTCGGGAATTACTCGCCCGCATCAAGGCGCTATTACGGCGCAGCAACCCGGAAAAAGCCAGCGATACCCTGCGTGTGGACAACCTGGTACTCGATACCGGCTCGCACCGGGTTGAAGGCAATGGCCAGATTATCGATCTTGGGCCAACCGAGTTCAAATTACTGCGATTTTTCATGGAAAATCCGGATCGGGTCTTTAGTCGTGAACAGGTACTGAACAATGTCTGGGGTGAAAATGTCTATGTCGAGGAACGTACCGTGGATGTTCACATTCGTCGGCTAAGAAAAGCATTGGAAAAGTCCGGCCAACAGAATATGATACAAACTGTACGTGGAGCCGGATACCGATTATCCAATAAATAGAACCGATTAATGTTACCCCAGCAAAAATATGAAGTTGCTATATTACTTGGCATTATCGCGGCCAGCGCCCTCGCTGGTGCCCTGATAAACCAGACCCTGCTGGCTGTTTCCCTGGCCCTTTTCACCTATATTATTTTTATGCTACGTAACCTGTTTAAACTGCAGGACTGGCTGGTAGAACAAAAGACAGATTTACCCGATGCCAATGGTTACTGGGGTGAAATTTTTAACGAGTTGCACCTGCTGGAAAAACAGAAGTCACGCCAGAAAAAACTGCTTTCCACCACCCTGTCCCGCTTTAAAAATGCTGCCGAAGCCCTGCCGGATGGCGTTGTTATCCTTACACCCGAAAATGAAATCGAATGGATCAACCCCGTTGCCAGCAACCTGCTTGGTATCAATTATCCACAGGATAGCGGCCAGAAAATTGGCAACCTGATTCGCCATCCCGACTTTCAGCTTTACCTCAATAAAAATAACTTCAGTAAAACCATTACCCTGCCGGCACCCGCTAACAGTGAAAAAACTATTGTCATGCAAATCATCCCTTTTGGTTACAAGCAAAAAATGATTTTCTGTCGTGATGTGAGCCATATAGCTAAACTCGAAGAAATGCGCAGTAATTTCGTATCTAACGTCTCGCATGAAATGCGTTCGCCACTTACCGTGGTGGCAGGCTATCTGGAAATGCTCATGGAGAATCCGCCAGAAGATGAAGCCATGTTCAAACGCGCAATAGAAAACATGTTTCAGCAAACTCAGCGTATGCAAAGCCTGGTTACCGACCTGCTGGCACTGTCGAAAATGGAAACAAAGCCAGTTAAACACAATAAAATTATCGATGTAACCGCACTATTAACCTCGTTGAAAGAAAATGCTGAAATTGCAGGGAACAAGAAACAGCAAACCATTACCCTGGTAGCCGATAAAGAACTGAGAATTCGTGGTAATAATGAAGAACTCCACAGCCTGTTTTCCAACCTGATCAACAATGCGGTGCGTTATACCCCGGAAAAAGGGCATATCGACATCGAGTGGAAAAAGATGGGCAACGAAGCTGTTTTCTCGGTCAAGGATGATGGCCCTGGTATTGCTGCCAGGCATCTTCCTCACCTTACTGAAAGATTCTATCGTGCCGATGCCGATCGTTCCCGTGAAACCGGTGGTACCGGACTCGGTCTGGCCATTGCCAAATACGCGGTTGAGCGCCACGATGGACGCCTGCAAATAAAAAGTATACTGGGTAAGGGTTCAACTTTCAGCTGCTATTTCCCTGCGCAACGCCTGGCCACCTGATTTTAAAAACTTCAACTCAAATCAACCTAATAAAGGTTTCAGCTAGAAAATGATATAACATGATTTATGTATGACAGGTGTGGTGGTAGCTGCTTGCAAGGATATCAGGAATCAGGCTGCATCCAGCAATAGACGAATTTGTTTTAACAAACTATCTACCGAAAAGGGCTTCCTGATAATATTATCATGTAATTGCTGGTTTACTTTCCTTTTCAGATCAGAATAGCCGCTCATCAGCAGTATTTTTATTGTCGGATAAAGCTCCGATACTCGTGCAGTGAGCTCATAGCCATCCATACCCGGCATAATGATATCCGATAATAATAAGTCCACATGTTCTTTTTCCAGTATGGCCAGAGCCTCTTCACCATAGCCTGCAGTAAGAACGCGGTAACCCTGTAAACCCAGAATATTAGCCGACATAGTCAGCAAAGAAGGTTCATCATCGACGACCAGGATTGTTTCAGAACCAGTAAATTCTACTTCCCCGTTTTCGGATGTAACAACGACACTCCCCTCTATCTCATAGTTACGAGGAAAATTCAGACAAACACAGGTTCCTTTACCCGGCTCTGATGTCACATTAATAAAACCCTGGTGACTTTTGACAAAGCCATAGACCTGGCTCAGACCAAGCCCTGTACCCTTTTCGCCTTTTGTAGAATAAAAAGGCTCGAATATTCGTTCCAGTGTTTCCCTGTCCATACCTGTGCCGGTATCGGTCAGGCATAACATGACATAGTCACCTTCCACCACACCCTGTTCTGCCGCTGCCTCAGCCGAGAGAGTTTTATTCTCAGTTTTAAAGACCAGCTCACCACCCTGCTCCATGGCATGCATGGCATTGATACTCAGGTTAAGAATGGCATCCTCCAGTGAAGCACTATCAACTTTTATCGCCCATAAATCTTCCGTGAGGTCAAAAACCAGATTGATTCGAACCGTCAGGGTTTTTTCCAGCATGTTTTTATCTTCAAGTAGCAGGTTGTTGATATTGATAATCTCGGTATCTGCTGGTTTATGTCTTGAAAATGATAACAACTTGCTGGTTAGCCGGGAGCCTCTATCGGCAGCGTTAAATATCTGTTCAATATACTCACTTAATTCTGGCTTATCGGCTAACTGATCTTTTAACAGCTCTGAAAAACCCAGGATAATGGCCAAAAGGTTATTATAGTCATGCGCAATACCACCAGTAAGCTTGCCCAGAGCATCCATTTTCTGAGACAGTCGCAACTTTTCTTCATTATTTCGGCTTTCAGTTATATCCTGGGTCCAGCCCATTAACCGCAACGAGCCAGATTCCTTGTCCGAGATAGGAATAAAAGAAGATTGATAAATTCGTCCATTGGCACCTTTAAACTCAAAATGTGACGCTTTGCCCTGTAGTGCTTCTTCCAGTAGCTGCGCGATACGTGGTCTGTCGGCTTTTGAGACACTATCAAGATATCGTTGTCCCCTGATCTTGTTTTCAGAATCATAACCCAGCATTTTTAACCCGGTTGGGTTCATCGAATTTAAACAACCATCAGCATCGATTTCATGAATACAGTAAGGTGAATTATCCAGAACCAGACGGTATCGCTGGCGACTCTCTTCTAAATCGATATTGGCTGCTTTTGCATCCTTTTCCGATTTAACCAGGTTTCTAACAAGCGGTGTCACCAGCAGGCGCATTAAAAGAATACCAATAAAAACCGTGGCAGCCAGCATTGAAATGATATATTTCAGGTTATTAGTGATTGGGTGATAGAGTTCATTCTGATCAATCTTTATAACCATCCCCATGCCTGGTATCCCGACGGGTGCATAGGCCGCTACCACATCTTCCTTGCGATAATCACGCGCGAAAATCAGCCCCTGTTTACCTTTCAAGGCGTAATCCATGGGTAGAGACTTCCCTTTGATAATCCGTTTCTGGTGAGTGAAAAACTTTTTGCCGTTAAAGCCGTTTAAAAAACACTGCATATCATTTGGTTGGGGGAGTGATTTACAGATTGCAAACTCACCAGTTTTACCAATTGCCTCAACATCGTTAAAGGCCCGGGTAAGCAGTGGCATAACTTTTTCAGTTATCACCTTACCGAGGTACTGATTATGACTATAAATCCTGTTGCTACTGTAGAGGACAAACTGCCCCTCCCATAACAGGAAACTTGAACTATTCTTGTCCAGGGCAACACGCAGCTGTGGTTTTGCTGAAAACTGGCCTGCACTGACCAGTTTTTTATCCTTCGCATTATAAATAGAAATCGCGCGAAAATTTTTCTGAATATAGGCCTGGGCAATTTTCTGTAATGACCGTACTGAATATGCCACTTCGGTTGCTTCGGAATGATTACTCAACTCCATGGCCTCGAAAAGGGGGTGACGCAGCTCAATGGCATCGAAACTGTTTATGCCCTGCCCCTGGGTGATTGCATTACTGAAGAGGTAAGCCTTATTTTCTAGCTGGGCTTGCAGACTTTTACTCAGGTTGAGTTTTGCCTGTTTTTCCATCACCAGGTAAACATAGATACCGGAAAACAGGATCAGTCCAGCGAGAATTCCTCCCCAGATATAACTTATCCTTCGATCTTCGTGATGCTCTGATTTTGTTCTCATTATAGGTATCCGGCAACGGTAATCTTTCATTCTGCAGTGAAATAGATGCCATTTTATACCATCACAATCGAGTACTGAGTGTGATTAATTACAAAATGTAACAAATATTATCGCCAGGTATTAGTGAGTATTGGAATCAATATCCAGTTTTTAAAAAATTATACTTTTAAATCAAAAACTTATATTGTCTTCCATCTGAAGATGTTTTTATACCTCACTGCAGGCCATTTAATCAACCCGCAATTGAACTAATAGTGATGAGGCAGGAGAATGGGAGAAGTGAGCTATATTTGACGATAAGATCATCAATCTGATCTTATCGCCAGAATAAAAGCCTGGATTATCTACTGTAAATAAAACTGGTTCCATTACGCTGACAACGCAGCTTGCTTCGGCTCAGCGCCTGGCATTGCATGCTTTGCTCCGGTTCCTGCCAGCCCTGCTGCGGACGCAGCCCAAAAGGATCACGTGACGACCCGCGTGATGAGGCTGGCGCTATTTCCTGAACGTTATAGAGATACTTAACAGTAAAGCCTTTCCTGTTAAAGTTACCGATACGGGTTTTTGAGGTAAAGGTCAGCTGTTTACCCGCCACTACACGATGTTGTTCTTTGGAAAAACAGACAATTTCTTCACCGGCCTTTAGACAGCTATTGACAGGAGATGGAAACAGTCCCGCCGGACGATTGTTTCTTTTCCAGCTATTTTTCAAAACCACGTTAATCAGGCCAGGAATATAAACACCTTTGGCCGCAGTCTTTTGTGCGGTAGCCTTCGGTTTATTAAGCGCTGCCTGTCGGGCTTTTGCAGCACGCGCTTTTTCTTCTCGTGCTTTTTTCGCCAGCGCCTGCTTACGTTGCTGTTGTTTTAACTGTTGTTGCTTTCTTGCCTGTTCTTCGGCACGGGCAGCCTGTTCCTGCTGCTTTTGCAGGCTGGCCTTGTGATGTGCAGCTGTACTGACCGAACTCATCTGACGCAGACGTTTTTTCGCCAGGCGACTGCCATTATCGGCAGCAAGCCGGTACCACTTTTTTGCCATGGCCATGCTTTTACTGACGCCGATGCCTTTTTCATAAAGCTGACCCAGCCGGTATTGCGCACCATTATGCTTGTTATTAGCGGCTTTTTTATACCACTCTACCGCTTTGACCATATTCTTTTGCACACCACGGCCTTCTTCATATCCTATGGCAACATAGAACTGTGCACCGGCATCACCACGCTTTGCCAGCATCAAATCCAGCTTGAACTGGCTAAATGATTCATCAGCAAGCAACGGTGAAGAACCAATAAGCAACACCACCAGTGCTGTAAAAACTTTCATCAACTTACTTTCCTCTTTTCTTGCAGGAAGACATAAAACGTCCTGCCGGAGTCTCACATGGATCGGCAACGAAACCGTGGGATGATTCTTCATCGCTTTTTGCCTTTTCTGCCGGTTTCACTGATTTTTTATGCTGAGCAGACTTTTGCTTTGCTAGCTGTTCACGTTGTTTACGTAAACGCTCCTGCTCGGCTTTTCGTTTTGCTGCCTCAGCAGCCTTACGCGCATTTTCCTTTGCCGCTTTCTTTGCAGCAAGTTCACGTTGTCGGCGCAGGCGTTCCTGTTCCGCCTTTCTTTTCGCCTCGGCCGCTTTACGTGCTTTGTCCCTTGCTGCTTTCGCCTTTGCCTCTTTTTCGCGCCGTAGCCGTTCCTGTTCGGCCTTACGCTTTGCTGCTTCAGCTGCGGCTTTTTTCCTGCGTTCTATTTCCTGTAGGCGGGGGCCAAGTGCTTTCTTTTTCTCAACCCGCTTAATCGCTTTTGCCGCGTCAGCATGTCCCAGTGCCTGGGCCTTTTTGAACATTTCCAGCGCCTTGTCCAGATCCTGGCGGGTCCCCGTACCATTTTCATACATCTCGCCAAGCTTCATAATGGATTTAACATTACCCTGCCTGGCAACCTTGTAATGAAACTTGAACAGACTTGCCATGGGATCATCAGCAGCCTGTAACGGGCTGCTGATAAAAAGGCAGGCTATAAAATACAATAGATACTTTTTCATTTTACAACTACCTTCCAGAACTTAAGGCAGGATGAGCAATACCTTTACCTTACCGTTTAAAGATTTGCCATCGATATAACCGATTGCTTCCGGGTTGGAAGCCACCCAGTCAAGAATTTCTGCATCGGTATTCAGTTTCATCGGTGGCTTGCCCTTGCCAGAGTACTTGCGCTTGGCCCAGTAACGGTTGAGCTCAGATTCACTCATACCCAGTACAGCACGGTAGAACTTCTTACGCAGCTTGCTGCCACGAGGCTGATCAACCGGTTTTACCGAGCGGCCATTACTAAAGTGCTTCATTTTACCAAGATACATATCTGCCACCATTTTCTTGGTAACCGCATGCTGTTTATTGCTCTTGTTGGCAATCACTGCAATACCCGCCTGCACAGAAGCGAAACCCATTAGCAGACTGACAGTTAAAACCAGTCGCAACATGGCTTTAATAGATTTACGTGTAAACATTGATATTAACTCCTAGAAAACCATGTCATAGCTGATAGTGAATACGGTCGCAGTATTATTCTGAATCGGCGCATAAAACAGACCATAAGTCCCAATATCACCGCTTTCAGATTGTGGCCTTACCTGCATGGCTTCCAGCTTGAGTGCCGAGGCATCACCAATATCATAACGTAGCCCCAGCGCAACGGAAGTTTCCATTAGTGCGTATGGGCTCTTGTCCTTACCCTTGGTCAGCATTGAATAGGTCAGGTAGGGCAGGTAGGTGCCAAAACGACGGCCAAGAGTAACATAGGCGGCACGTGCATCCGGGAAGGCAGCCTGCAGATTCGGGGTAGTATCCCGATCGATATATTCGGCATAGAGTAACCAGCTTGACCAGTCTACGATCATACCCAGCCCCATAAATTTACCGCCTTCATTCTGCAGATTGAAGGCCGGAACATCCACCTTGGTATCGAAGTAACCGGCGCGGAAACTGACCGAACCAAAATCAATCAAAGCATTGAAACCAATCATATTATGGGTTTCAAAATTAACCGTATCGCCTTTTTTTAAACCACCAGTATTTGCCGAACTGTCCACAAAGTTAGGTAAGGCAACCGCTTTATGTTTACCACCCGTGCTATAAACCTCAAGCAGATAATCTACACCACGCGAGCTGGTGTTAAATAGCAGATCCAGGCCTACCATGTGTGTCATAGGGTTGGTGGAATACAGTGCCTGTGGTGGTGAGACCCAGGGATAGGCATAGCCCACTTCGGTGTACTCTGACACCATATAGAATGGCCCTTTCATACGGCCAAAACGGACAGTGAAATTATCATTGAGCTCATAGTCACCATAGGCCCACTGCATATTGATGCCATAGCCTTCATCACCACCATGGGCCTGCATTTCCAGTACCGCTTTGAGCTTTTTATTAACTTCGGCATTGGCCTGTAGACCAATGTGGTTGCCATGAGTATCCCAGGCAAATTCATCGGTGTATAAACCATCATTGTACTTGACAGCTTCTGAAGCACTGACACTTTTGGCATTGGTATAGGTCCCTTTCATGGTCATATAACCGGAGAAGGTAACCCCCTCAATGGCACTGGCCTCACTGGCCAGCAGGATAAATGGAACCGCAAGCAGCATTTTCAGCAATTTTGCGGATAGAGCCCCTTTTTTCAACATCATGGTGAATGTCCTCAAACTATTTCGTGGTGTTGTAATTTCGACCTTGTGAAGCCGGTAGAGTAATTCCGGCAGAATGTGATGTATATCACATAACCAGGAAAAGTTAATCCTAACCGGAAATGACGGAATTGCAAGATGCATGAAAGACAAATACCCTTATTTATAGTATTGAATTAGGCTTTCAAATATGATAAGCAAAAAAAAGGGTACCTGGCGGTACCCTGAAAAATAACCTAACTTTGAGGAGGGAGCACTCAATGAACGGGGAATTCAATTTCATCAGTACTCTCAATCAGTATGGCAGCTAAAACCGGGTTTGGTTCCCGTCAGGTGTTAATTTTCTGTAAAATGCCTTATCAGTATATTCTGAAATTACCCATCACCTATCCGGCTCATCATCAATACGTTCGATAATCGGACAGCCATCCTTGCTGCCTCGACAAAGATTGAGCAGCAGTTGTAGTTCATTACGCAGGGTGGTCAGTGCCGTGAGATGCTCATCCACCTCGGCCAGTTTTTCTGCCGTGAGCTGGCGCACCTCGTCCCGCGCCTGCTGGGGATCCTCTCGCATTTTCAGTAAATCCGCGATTTCTGACAGGCTGAAATTCATTTTCTGCGCCCGCTGGATAAATTTCAGCCGCGAGAGATCCCTGTCATCATACTGCCTCACCCCAGATGCATTCCTTGACACCCGCGGCAATAGCTGGATTTTCTCGTAGTAACGCAGGGTATCGGCGCTAAGGCCGGTGAGCTTTGTTACATCACCAATTTTGTATAGATTCATCTTAGTACTTGATAATAAAGAAGTATTCATTCAAGAGATAAAGCCCGGTGAGGATCAGCACGATACCGGCCAGCACCTCCAACCCACGCTGGTAGCGACTGAACATGCGCAGTGATTCCAGCCAGCCCATGCTCCAGGCACCAATAATAACGGGGATACTGCGGCCAAGGGCAAAGGCCAGTAACAGCGCAAAACCAAAACTGACCGAACCAATCGCAGCACTGGCCGTTAATGTTACCAGTAGCGCCGGGGTGCAGAACGGGCACACCGCCACCGAGAACGGAATACCCAGCAGGAAAGCGCCCCATAAACCTGTCACCCGGCGCCCTTTGACCCCAAACCAGGGCAGACGAATTTTCAGTACGCCCGACCACATCAGGCCCATGATAATCAGCAGTGGCCCCAGTAACAGCCCCCATTGCCGTCCCATAATACTTTTCACCCAGTCGCCACCAAGGGCGGCGGCCACACCCAGCACCACGTGGGTGACCAGCATGCCAATAACGAAGGCCCCGCCCATCATCAGGGCACGCTTTTCCTCGTACGCCCGGGTCACATAGGCCAGCATCACCGGAATAGATGCAAAGGACACCGGGTTAAAACTGAAGATAAAACCGGCCAGAAAGGCTATACCGATTCCGCCCCAGCTTCCGGATAACAGGCTTTGTTTCAGAGTCACGGCATTGATATCCATGGCAGGCACCAGTAAATACAGCGCGGTGCCCAGTAACAGGATCGCGGTGAGAAACGGGCTGGCCTTCGCCGCGCGATTTAGAAGCTGCCGAGCATCCTCGTTCACACCTTTATAAGAAGCCAGCACCATCGGCGCGGTAAACAGGCTGGCAAAGAGAATACCGGCCAGCAATGCATAATGGATTTCGCCCACCGTCACGGCAAACCCCGCGGTCACCAGTACCAGCGGCAGGGTGCAGGCCGGCAGGGTTAGTCCCAGCTGGATGGAAAAAGGCAACCTGCTGCCACCCGGTAACAGGCGGTAAAAGCTCAGGTGCGGAATCGGCAGGTAGGTAAAACGTGAAATCACGTAAACCACGGCCATCAGGCTGAGAATAAGACTCGGCGCATAAGGCCCCCACTGTGGTGGCTCAATCAGGACGACGGCCAGTACAAACAGGCCACTAAGTAACAGGGTTCTGCTCAGCCACACCGCGAGCAGGCTTTGACAACAATCCTCGCTATGGCGCAGTTTATGCGCCCGTACCGAGAACAGGGTATGGGTAGCAATGGTGCAGGGCTCGAAAAAGGCCAGCAGTCCCAGCAGTACCGCGGTAAAAAGGAGCAGGCTAATCATACTTCACCCCCTGCGAGCCTGGTTTCCAGCTCCTGGCGCAGTTTTTTTGCCGATGGCAGGCTGGAGAACACCAGCTCTCCGTCAATTGCAATCGATGGCGTGGAAAGCACACCCAGCTCCACCGCATGATCCATTTCATCCAGAATATTCACATCACGCCAGCTGATCTTCTCACCACCGAGTTCCTCGACCATTGAGCGCAGTACATCCCTGGCATGACCACACTTGCTACAGCCTGGCGAAGAAAAAACTTCAACATTTATCATCTTTATCACCCGTAATTGTTAAGTGTGGTAACTATATTTTCTGGAGTCAACTCCATGTCAAATATATTGCTGCAAATTTATCCGCTTGACTCTGTACCTTGGTACGGAGTGTATACTGGCTGCATTTACCGAATAAGGATTTGAATATGAATGAGACCACGAAAGCGGAACGAAGTTTTACCAGCAGTACCATTGCAGCAGTGCTCGCCGCAATTGGCGCTTCACTGTGCTGTGTTGGCCCTCTAGTGCTGCTGGCACTAGGGATCGGGGGCACCTGGATCAGTTACCTGACGGCACTTGAACCCTATCGCCCGATTTTTATTGCTATTACCCTGGTGTTCCTGTACCTGGCCTTTCGCAAACTTTACCTGGTACCCCGCCAGTGTGCGGCGGATCAGCCCTGTGCCGTTCCTTCGGTACTGCGCAACCAGCGTATTATTTTCTGGATTGTCTCGGTACTGCTGATTGCCCTGCTCACCTTCCCTTACTACGGTACCATCTTTTTTGAATAAATTTTGATTATGGAGAAAAACATGTTGTTACGTTTACGCACCGGCTTTTTTGTTTCCCTGCTTATTGCCCTGATGAGCTTTTCCTTTAGCAGCCAGGCGGCAGAAAGCAGAACCGTGGTACTCGATGTACCCGGTATGACCTGCCAGTTCTGCCCGATTACCATTCGTAAGGCACTGGAGAAAGTCCCCGGTGTGACAAAAGTGAAAGCCGAGTTTGAAACCAAAACCACCACGGTAACTTTTGATCCGGCAAAGACCAATGTTGATACCCTGCTAAAAACCATTGCCAATGCTGGCTACCCCGCCACGATAAAAAAATAAAGGGATCACAAAATGTCTGATTGCTGCTCAGGCGGAAACAGTTGTTCCGCCGCAACAGATGCACCACGCAAGTCAACCTGTCCGCAAAACAACCGGCAATACCTGCAGGTAGAGCACATTACCCTGCTGCAGCATCTTCGCTCACCCTGGCAATACGCACTTGATGACGAAGAACAGTTTTATTTCTGTGATGATCCAGACTGCGATGTGATTTACTTCAGCCTGACAGGTAAAACCATTACCCAGGCTGAACTACGTACCGAGGTTGGTATTAAATCCAGTGATGATCATGCCCTGACCTGTTACTGCTTTGGTGTCACTCAGCAGCAGGCGCGGGATGCTGGCATTAAACAGTTTGTGGTTGAACAGACCAGAAAGAAAAACTGTGCCTGTGATATTCGCAACCCTTCCGGGCGCTGTTGTTTAAAAGACTTTCCAAAAAATTAAATATCCAGCTTTAGCCGGAAAAATTTAAATTTATTGTCAGACAGGAGACTGACCTACTCACAACAGGATATTTTGCAGCAAAATGTTATGAGTGACCGTCGATTTCACGGATGAAATCGTCGATAGGCCAGGGATGGCGTATAGCGTGTCGCGAATAACGTTTT
>JALUTJ010000453.1 GCA_027057985.1 Chromatiales bacterium | reverse complement strand
GGCGCAAGGTCACCCTGTTCCGTGGTGTTTACCCGGTCAGTTTTGAAGTTGCACCGGATGAAGATCGCGCCACGGTGATGAAAGAAGCCGTAGATGAATTATTACGTCGTGGAGCGGTACGTGATGGTGATCTGATTATTCTGACCCGTGGTGAAACCATGGGGGATGCGGGTGGTACCAATACTATGTCTATCGTGCGTGTGGGTGGAGACCTGGAACAGACGGTTGAAATACCACAGCCGAAATAAATAGCAGAACTATTTAACAGCCGGCTTCGCTAGAAGCTGATAGAACCGAAAACTTATTTTTTAAAACTCTAAATCTTAAGGAGATCAAAATGGCCCTTATTTCACTTCGCCAATTACTGGATCATGCTGCTGAGAATGACTACGGCATGCCAGCATTTAACGTAAACAACATGGAACAGGTGCATGCCATCATGCAGGCTGCCGACGAAACCAACAGCCCGGTTATTATGCAGGGTTCTGCTGGTGCACGTTCTTACGCAGGCGAACCGTTCCTGCGTCACCTGATTTCAGCTGCAATTGAAATGTATCCACATATTCCGGTTGTTATGCACCAGGATCACGGTTCAGAGCCAGCAGTATGTCTGCGTTCTATCCAGTCTGGTTTCTCATCCGTTATGATGGATGGCTCTTTAATGGCCGACATGAAGACACCTTCCAGCTATGAATACAACGTTGAAGTCACCAAAGAAGTTGTAAAAATGGCTCATGCCGGTGGTGTTTCTGTTGAAGGCGAGCTGGGTTGTCTGGGTTCACTGGAAACCGGTGAAATGGGTGAAGAAGACGGCCACGGCGCGGAAGGCAAGCTGGACATGGATCAGCTGCTGACTGGTGTTGATGAAGCGGCGCAGTTTGTTGCCGATACGGGTGTTGATGCACTGGCTATTGCTATTGGTACTTCTCATGGTGCCTACAAGTTCACCCAGGAGCCTACGGGTGAAATCCTGCGTATCGACCGCATCAAGGAAATCCATGCAAAGATCCCGAACACTCACCTGGTAATGCACGGTTCTTCTTCTGTGCCTCAGGACTGGCTGAAGATCATCAACGACTACGGTGGTGACATGGGTCAGACTTACGGTGTACCGGTTGAAGAAATCGTTGAAGGTATCAAGAACGGTGTTCGCAAAGTGAACATCGATACTGACCTGCGTATGGCTTCTACAGGTTCTATTCGTAAGCACCTGGCAGAAAACCCGGCCAACTTCGACCCACGTAAATTCCTCAAGGCTTCTACCGAAGCAATGAAGGAAATCTGTAAAGCACGTTATGAAGCCTTTGGTTCAGCGGGCAATGCAGACAAGATCAAGCCAGTTTCACTGGAAAAAATGGTCGATTTCTACAAGTAAGCGATTACCTGTATAAAATCTGGAAAAGGCGGGTTTCTAACCCGCCTTTTTTATTTATATAATCGAATTTAGTTATTTTAAGAGAAAAGAAAATGGAAAATGTTCTGGATAAAGTCATCGAGGTCGTCAGCAGAGATAGTCATTCCGGGCAGTCACTGTTGCTGTTTGCACTGATGGCGACACTGAATGTCGAGAAAGGTGGCCACATGTATATGCTATCCAAGCTGAAAGAGTTTAGCGAGGAAAACCGTCCCCTCGCCTATGGCCTGATGGAATTGATGGCACAGGGCAAGGTGGGTGATGAAGCCTGGCAACAGGCTTATAGCAAGGTCGAATCCACGATTCGGGGTTAAGCGTTTGCAGGCAACCGGCAACAGTTATCTCTCTGAAACAGCCTTTTACCGTTTCCTGCTTGCGGTATTGCTGCTGCGGCTGCTACTCGCTGCCTGGATACCGGTGACCAGTGATGAGGCATATTTCTTTCTCTGGGGTAATAACCCGGATTATGGTTTCTATGATCATACCCCAATGGTGGGCTGGTGGCTGACGGCATTTCTGAGCATTTCGGATGCGCTATGGTGGCTCCGCTTACCGGCTGTGGTATTACCGGTCGTCATCGCATGGGGGATTTACCGGCTATTAAAATTCAGGTTCCCGCAGGTTTCAGTTATTGCGGCACTGGCCTTTCTTCTCGCGCCGGTCAATATTATCAATGTTCTGATTACTACCGATACCCCGTTAATTGCATTTAGTTTTCTCTCGGTATTATTTTTCTATCGTGCCATGCACGGCACATTTCATTATCGAGATGTTATTCTCAGTGGCCTTTTCCTTGGGCTGGCTTTTTTCTCCAAGTATTTTGCCGTTATACTCGGAATCAGCTATACGCTGTATATCATTTCTCTGCAAAGAAACAAAAAAGGCCTTATCAGTCTTGGCCTGATATTTACCCTGGTGTTACCTTTTGCAGCTTTAAACCTGTACTGGAACTATAATCACTGCGGTAATAATATCCTGTTTAATGTCGTCAACCGGGTTACTGCACCGGTCAATATCGGCAAGGGTCTGGCACTTTACCTGCTGATGCTGGTTTATCTTTATTCACCGATTGTTATTTATGCCCTTGTACGACAGGCGAAAAGTAACTGGAAAAATATTAAAGAAACAGAGTATGCAGACTTTATCCGTTTCTTTAGTTTTCTGGCAGT
>JALUTJ010000452.1 GCA_027057985.1 Chromatiales bacterium | reverse complement strand
CCCAGTGATCTTCGTGGTATTCCCTTTCGCGAAGCGGATCGGGTTGAATGGGCTGTACCTTCGATGTTGCCGGACGCTGAAAAGCATGGCAGTCGCGGTATCCTGTTTCTGGATGAGATTACCTCGGCACCACCGAGTGTATCTGCCGCAGCCTACCAGCTCATTCTTGATCGTAAGTTGGGTGATTATGAAGTACCGGAAGGCTGGGCAATTTTTGCAGCCGGTAATCGCCAGGGTGATCGCGGCGTGACCTATACCATGCCAGCCCCACTGGCGAATCGTTTTTCACATTTTGACTTTGAAGTTAATGTCGATGACTGGGTGGCCTGGGCCTATAAAAATGGTATCGATGATCGCGTCATTGCCTTTGTCCGTTTTCGTCCTGAGCTATTATTTGAATTTGATCCTGCACACAACCCGGTGGCTTTTCCTTCGCCACGCTCCTGGGAATTTGCCCATCGTGCGGTACAGAAGTTCGAACATCAACATGATATTCGTCTTGGTGCGCTGCAGGCCTGTGTTGGTCCAGCCGCTGGTATCGAACTCAATGCCTTTATTACCAACCTGGATCAGTTGCCGGATATCAATGCCATCCTCGAAGGCGAGATGGTCAAGGCACCAAAAGAAATCGATCTTCAATACGCGGTTGCTTCTTCCCTGGTAGGTCATGCTATCCGTGTTCGTGAGCAGGAAGATGCCGAAAAGGTATTTGGTAATATCCTCAACTATGCCTCGGTGTTTCCGCAACGGGAAATGGGGGTAATGCTGGTATCGGATATGCACCGAGCCATTGGTAATGATATCTTCTCGGTACCTGAATTTGCGCAATGGTCGAATGCCATTGCCGATGTCATGCTGTATTAATCATGATTTCTGCGCCAAGCATGATGTCAAGCCAGGAAGAAACACCTCAGGATCCGGTTGAGTTAAAACTCACCACCGCACGTACCCGCCTGATTATCGACAAGCCTTTTCTGGGTGCGTTGGTGTTGCGTTTACCCATGGAAGAAGCTGATCCTGAGTGGTGTAAAACCACGGCAACCGATGCCCGTAAATTTTATTATAACCGCGAGTTTATCGATTGCCTTTCCATCGAGGAAACCCAGTTCATGCTTTCGCATGAGGCGCTGCACTGTGCGCTGTCGCATTTTTCCCGCCGTCAGCATCGTGTCACGCATCAGTGGGATCTTGCCTGTGACTATGCCATTAATCCACTGTTAATGAAGGATGGTCTAAAAGCACCACCAGGCACCCTGTACATGCTGGAATATGAAAATATGACAGCAGAAGAAATCTATCCTTTAATCGGTGACCTTAGCGATCAGGAAACCCTGGATCAGCATGTTTATGATGATTCTGATTCAAGTGGTGAAAACAATGTTGCTCCATCGGAAGATGATCTGGACAGTGATAATACGCAAAAGGACAAAACACCCTCTACAGGCAGTGGTGCAGGTGCAAATCCCGAGAAAGATACTGGTTCGGCGGGGCAGAGTGCGACTCCACAGGGTTCACAGGGAGACAGAGAAGGCGACAGTGAAGGTAAAGCTGCTTCACAGCAGCCCGATACTCGTGAACAGAATAGCGGCAAAGGCGCAGCAAAACCGCAACCCCTTAGTCACCAGGAGAAAGAAAATCTGAGTGTGCAATGGCAGCAACGTCTTGCCGGTGCCGCACAGCAGGCCATGCAGGCCGGTAAGCTCGACGGTGACATGGCGCGTATGGTGGATTTCCTGCTGCAACCGCAACTGCCATGGCGCAACCTGGTTTCGCGCTATATGAATGCGATTGCCCGTGAGGATTACACTTATACCCGGCCATCGACACGCCGGGGTGATCCGGCTATCTATCCCAGCCTGCGCAGTGCACAGATTGATATCGTTGTTGCTATCGATACCAGTGGTTCTATCAGTAATGCCGAGATCAATGAATTTGTTTCTGAAATCGATGCCCTCAAAGGTCAGATGCGTGCCCGGGTGACTTTACTGGCCTGTGATTCTGAACTGGCCGCGGGATGTCCATGGGTGTTTGAGCCCTGGGAAGAATTTACCCTGCCTAAGCAGATTGCCGGTGGCGGGGGGACACGTTTTATTCCTGTGTTCGACTGGGCACGACAGCAGGACAAGCAGCCGGATATACTGGTGTACTTTACCGATGCGGAAGGGGAGTTTCCTACGATTGAGCCGGCCTTTGATGTTATCTGGCTGGTAAAAGGCAAGGCAAAAGTACCCTGGGGACAAAGAGTTCAGCTTAACTAGCTTAATACCTGATTAAGAATTAAAAATATTATGAATCTTTCCAATGAAGATAACTTACGACTGAATGTTCTGTTACACCAGAACCTGCATGCTATTCGTATCGACGAATCAAAGATGATTGTCTATGGTCTTTCCGATAAAGGGGAGGCAAAGGTAGAACTTAAGCCTAACTGCAAGGATGAAGTTTATATCAAGCAGGTCAGAGAGCTGATATCCACCCATGTGCTTGGTTCGCCCGGCGGTTATCCGATCTTTCTGCGTCGCTGGACACGGATGGGGCAGTCAAGAACCCAGGAAAGCCTGGAAAGATTATTATTGCTCGGTGAACCCG
>JALUTJ010000451.1 GCA_027057985.1 Chromatiales bacterium | reverse complement strand
GGACGCTTGTTCTTTGAAACAAAGGTAGAAAGCTCACCAATCATCTGCACGGTTTCGGAGAATAGCTGTTCCGGATGCAGACCGTTCACCTGTGACAGGTGGTTGGCAATGGGTTCCAGCCGGTTAACCAGCTGTAACATCATGTAATCGGCTATTTCAGCCGTTCCACCGCGCTGAGTATCGCCCATACGTCCGGCAATAGATTCACCACGATGATGCAACAGGCCAACCAGTTCAGTGAGAAAACCGGTAAGTTTCGGAGAGGCTTTTACATCCAGACAGGTTGGGATGTACTGGTCATCCAGCAATACATTTTTATCTTCGCGTGACTCAGCGATGCGCAGCATACCAATACAGGCATAGCCACTTAGATCATCACTTTCCAACAAAAGGCGAATGCGAAGTTTTCCAACATTAATCGAGATATTGTCCCCGCCTTCCATGGTGACATCACGAATATCCTGCTCACTGGCATAATAACGTGCCAGGCCCTGGCTCTCCTGATCAGAAAGCACATCAACAGCACCCGGCCTTTTTACAGGAATAGCAAGGTAGACAATCGTGTTATGGGTATTTTCGGGCACTTCGAAAACCGCTGGTGCATTATCGGTTTCCGGAAAATTAAAAGGTGTACCATCAGGAAAAACACCTTTTCCACGTGTAATCGATATCTTACCGAGCTTGAGTAACTCCTGGTCTATTTCAAATTCCTGCAGCCCCCAGGCATAAGCACCGATGGCAGAACATTTACCATCAACATAATGTTCCAGATAACGTTCCTGCTGCTGAAAGTGTTGTGGATTTAGAAACATTCCTTCAGACCAGACAACTTTACTATTTAGGGACATATTATTTTCCTGTCGTTATTTTACTGAACGATCCGCATTCATATTAATCAGCCTGTTACCACTGACACGAACTTCCTCGGTGGTACCTACAACATTGGTCGGTACCACAGGTAACAGTATTTTGTAGGATGAATTTTTAAAGCGTAAAAACTCGGCAAACAAACCGATATAACGCGCCTCTTTGCTAAGTACGAAATTCTTACTACGACTTTCACCTGGCTTGATACGACGCAGCTTGTGTACTGAAATCATATCCTCACCCAGAACCTCCTTGTCTCGCTCATAGATATCGATAAAGTTGGCGCGACTGAATGTCTTCGCCGACTTTAACTGATACATACGTATAAAAAGCGGTGAAGGCCTTCCGTCCTCATCGGGGTTAACATCGGCATCAACCTTGAAACGGATTTCAAGGTCCGTATCCATATTAAAAAGGCCTCCGACAGAACTATTAATTGATGAACAGGCAGCTACAGTCATTACGGTTAGTGCTACCAGCAAAGTTTTTAATATTAAAATACTTTTACGCATAATAAATATCCTGTTTATTGATTACGTGTTTTACGGGCTATCTGGAGTTTCTGCAGTTGATCTTCATAAGCCTGCACAAACTCATAGCCAAACAGGTGTTGAAAGGAGTTATCCATATCATCTACCAGTTCATCATAATAATGTTTATAGGATTCCCAGTATTTACCCTTGCCTATTCCCGGTAACAAAGTACCCTTGCTGAACTTGTCAAAACGCTGTTCCAGTACAGCCGGATCAAAACGATGCAGAACGCCCTTAAAGGCCTTGCGAATACCGGCAAGAATAGCCACCTGATGCTCTGCTATACCTTCAAAACCTTCACGGATAGCTTCAACGGGTTTCTTGTAAGCATTGCCGTCTCGTACGAACATGTTTTCAAGCGCATCATCGACCGTGGCTGAAAACTTTAAAGGATTATTCTCGACTGGCTGAATTGTCGTGACGTTCATTCTGAATTCATTCTTGATGGAGCTGCGAGAACTTAACACCTGCATCATGCCGGTAATGGTTTCCCGTACAAGTTCACCCACAACCTGGCTTATCTCGATAATTTTTTCATCATCAAGTTGATAGCCATCCAGTCCCATTGCTGCGATCAGTGACTGTTCATGGGTATTTGCATGACGTTTTGGTGTCGATGCCATCGTGGCTGGAGCTTCGTTCGCAGCAGGCTGTTGTTGAGTATTTTTTGCTATCTGTTCTTTTAGTGCCTGTTCCTGTGCCTGTTTCTTCAGAATTGCGATTTCGGCCAGGATTTTTTCATTGGCTTTTTCCAGGGCTGACTTTTTATCTTCAGCAGCTGGGGTAACAGGTGTCGGAGTGGGTGAAAAAGTCGACGGTACCGGCTCTGCCGCAGCTGGTGTATCTGAAAGCAGGTCATCATCCCAGTCTTCCGGAATAGCGCCACTTTCCAGAGTAGCATCAGGCCAGCTTACTGCCTGCTGCATGGGATCGGCCTGATCTGCCATGCTGGCACCTGGGAAATCCATACTACCCGCTGCAGATGTTGGTGACATATAGCCTGCCTTATCAAGTGCCGCCAGGGGATCAGTTTCCATCGGTTCGGGGCTAAACAGCGGCTCATTACCCATCGTATAAGAGGGAGGCAGGCTTCCAAAACTATCCACATCTGCCGCTGCGGGAGCTGAGGCGAAATAATTATCCTGCGCAGGAATATCCATACCGACTGGTGATGCTGGGGCTGCGGTAGCGACAT
>JALUTJ010000450.1 GCA_027057985.1 Chromatiales bacterium | reverse complement strand
CCGGCCTGTCGCCTAAGTGGGCTTGAGCCCTGCAATATCACTAAAGACTCCCTGTTTGTGAATGTGGGCGAACGCACCAATGTTACCGGCTCGGCAAAGTTCAAGCGTCTGATCCTTGAAGAGCAGTATGATGAAGCGCTTAGTGTTGCCCGTGAGCAGGTTGAAAACGGCGCCCAGATTATCGATGTCAATATGGATGAAGGCATGCTCGATGGCAAGGCCGCGATGCGAACCTTTTTAAACCTGATTGCCTCGGAGCCGGATATCGCGCGGGTGCCGGTGATGATCGATTCTTCTAAATGGGAGATTCTTGAAGAAGGCCTCAAGTGTGTTCAGGGTAAGGGCGTGGTGAACTCCATTTCACTCAAGGAAGGTGAAGAAAACTTTATTCGCCAGGCAAAACTCTGCCACCGCTATGGTGCGGCAATTATCGTTATGGCCTTCGATGAAGAAGGACAGGCGGATACCAAAGAACGCAAGGTTGAAATCTGTAGCCGTGCCTATGACATTCTTGTTAACCAGGTTGGTTTTCCGGCAGAAGATATTATCTTCGATCCGAATATCTTTGCCGTCGCCACCGGTATTGAAGAACATAACACCTATGGCGTTGACTTTATCGAGGCAACCCGTGAAATCAAAAGCACCCTGCCGCATGCACTGGTCAGCGGTGGTGTTTCCAATGTTTCCTTTTCTTTCCGCGGTAATAACCCGGTGCGTGAAGCGATCCACGCGGTCTTTCTTTACCACGCTATCAAGGCGGGTATGGATATGGGCATTGTTAATGCCGGTCAACTTGCCGTCTATGATGATCTGCCCGAAGAGTTGCGTGAACGGGTTGAAGATGTTGTGCTTAACCGCCGTGATGATGCGACCGAACGCCTGCTGGATATTGCCGATAAGTACCGTGGCGATGGCAGTAGTACAAAAAAAGAAGAAGACCTGTCCTGGCGCGAGTTACCGGTGGCAAAAAGAATAGAACATGCGCTGGTAAAAGGCATTGATAGTTTTATCGAAGAGGATACCGAGGAAGCTCGCCGTGCCTTTGCCGAGCCAATCGAAGTGATCGAAGGGCCGTTAATGGATGGCATGAACGTCGTCGGTGACCTGTTTGGCGATGGTAAGATGTTCCTGCCACAGGTCGTAAAGTCGGCACGGGTCATGAAAAAAGCCGTGGCTTACCTGCTGCCCTATATCGAAGCAGAAAAAGATGGCTCTTCTCAGAGTAATGGCAAGATCCTGATGGCGACGGTCAAGGGGGATGTGCATGACATTGGTAAGAATATCGTTGGCGTAGTGCTGCAATGTAATAACTTTGAAGTGGTGGACATGGGCGTGATGGTGCCTGCCAATGACATCCTGAAAAAAGCCCGTGAAGAAAACGTCGATATCATTGGATTAAGTGGCTTGATCACACCTTCACTCGATGAAATGGTGCACATGGCAAAGGAAATGCAACGTCTGAAATTTGATATTCCGATGATGGTGGGCGGTGCCACCACTTCCAAGGCACATACCGCGGTGAAGATTGAACAGAATTATGATGGCCCGACCGTATGGGTCAAGGATGCCTCACGTGCCGTGGGTGTGGCGCAGAACCTGGTAAGCAAGGAGTTTAAAGACAGCTTTGTTGAGAAACTGCGTGCCGAGTATGACAAGGTGCGTGATGCTCATGCCGGTCGCCGTAAGCAGCTTAAATGGCTCACACTGCAGGAAGCACGCGAGAACAAGGTGCCCATCGACTGGGAAGCCTATACACCGCCGGTGCCTGAATTACCCGGCCTGCAGATTTTTGATGATATGCCACTGGAATTCCTGGTGCCGTATATCGACTGGACTCCATTCTTCCATACCTGGGAGCTTAAAGGTTCCTATCCAAAGATTCTGGATGATGCAGAAAAGGGTGAAGAAGCACGCAAGCTGTTCCAGGATGCACAGGACATGTTGCAACAGATCGTAGAAGAGCACTGGCTCAAAGCCCGTGCCGTGGTTGGTCTGTTCCCGGCTAACAGTGTTAACGATGATGACATAGAAATCTATCGCGATGATGATCGTAAGGAAGTCAGATTAACCTTGCATCATCTACGGCAGCAGACCGAACGTCCGCCGGGCAAAGCCAATCGCTGCCTGGCCGATTTTGTAGCGCCAAAGCAAAGTGGTAAAAAAGACTACATGGGTGCTTTCGTCGTTACTGCCGGTATCGGTATTGGCGAACATATCAGCCGCTTTGAAAAAGATCATGATGACTACAGTTCAATCATGTTAAAGGCACTGGCCGATCGTCTGGCCGAAGCCTTTGCCGAGCAGATGCATGATCGTATTCGTCATATTAACTGGGGCTATGAAAGTGGTGACTGGTCACCGGATATTGGTCTCAAGCCGGGCTTTGATAACAGCCGACTGATCAAGGAAGACTATTCCAGTATTCGCCCGGCACCGGGTTATCCAGCCTGCCCGGATCACACCGAGAAACCCTTGCTCTGGGAATTACTGGATGCGGAGAAACATGCCGGGGTTGGCCTGACCGACAGTTATGCCATGTGGCCGGCAGCTTCAGTCAGTGGCTGGTACTTTAGTCACCCGGATTCAAGTTACTTCGGGGTTGGCAAGATCAATCGTGATCAGGTAGAAGACTATGCAAAACGTAAAGGCATGAGCATTGCCGAGATAGAACGCTGGCTGGCACCAAATCTGGGTTACGATGTCTGATCCACTATTGCCTGGCGCAGAAGATTTTCTACAGCAACTGGAGAAAATTCTACACAAGCACCCGGGCATCAGTGAATATGATCTTATCCAGCAACTGAAACAGGCTGGCTACTTCAGTCAGCTTTCAGTACCGGCATTACCGCATGAACTGTTCCGGATACATTTCTTTTTGTTTCATTCGCTCTATCTTTTGCGTGACAAACTGCTGGCAGGCGAACAGGGCATACTGAAAATTCATACTCTTGAAATTCGGCTTCTGCCTTATCAGGCCGGTGAGGCAGAGCTACAGCAACATGATGCCCTGAGAGCGTATTACCTTGATCTGGATAATATGGATGCGACTTCGGAAGATGATGTTTACCAGTTATTATCCGATTTCTGGAATAATCTTGATCGTATAAGTCATCGCCAGCAGGCGCTGGATGCACTGGGACTGGTCGATCCGGTGGATGATGTCATAATTAAAAAGGAGTATCGCCGTCTGGCGATGTTGCACCATCCGGATCGGGGTGGCGACAATGATAAACTACAGCAAATCAACCAGGCTGTTGAACTATTACTGGGTAAAAAATGCAAATAAAAAACGTTATCTTTGATCTGGGTGCAGTCATGTTTGACTGGAACCCAAAGAAAATCGCCGTCGGTTTTACCTCTGATACCGCTTTACAACAGCGAATAGAGAATGAACTGTTTTATCATCCTGACTGGGTCGCGTTTGACTGCGCCCATATTACCGAGCAGGAAGCAATGCAACGCGCCAGTGAACGACTGGGCATGCCGATTGATGATGCCCGCCGCCTGTTTCAGCAGGTAAAGGATTCACTGGTTTTGATCGAAGATACTCATGCTATGTTAAAGAAAGTAAAGGCAATGGGTTTATCAGCCTACTGTCTTTCCAATATTTCACCGGAACTGTTTTCCCATCTTGCCGAACAGCATGATCTGTTCGATCTTTTTGATGGTATCGTTACCTCGGGTGAAGAAAATACCGGCAAGCCTGGCCGGGAAATTTTCGAAATATTAATACAGCGTTATCAACTTGATCCTGAACAGTGCCTGTTTATCGATGACAGTGCAGATAATACTGCCACGGCAAAGTCAATGGGCATGCAGGTGGTTACATTCAGGGGCAGTGAAAACTGTTACCAACAGATAGCACAGTATCTGCCATAGCCAGAAAATAAGTGGCAGTTTGCAGTTTAATCAGTCCTTTTTAGTGATTGACGCGCCAGTAGTGGCCAGTTAGTACTATAATCAGACGATAATAAAAAAATCACATTCAGTACGACAGGAGTAAACGGATGGAAGATCTGAATCTTTGGTTGATTGGGGGCGGCCTTGCGGTCGGTGCTGTGTTTGGTTACCTGGTACATTATTTTCGATATTGCATGGTCGCAGCCACGGGCAACCTGTTTCTGATAGGTGATAATCGTATGGTACTGGCCTTCGTTGCTGCGCTGGCAGTCGCCATTGGTGGTACCCAGTACCTGGAATTTTCCGATACCGTCGCGATCGCAGATTCTTCCTATCGTAATGCGCTGCTGGACTGGTTTGGTGCTTCGCTTGGTGGCTTTATTTTTGGTATTGGCAGTGTCTTTGCCGGTGGCTGTGCAACCCGTACCCTGGTACGTTCTGCCGAAGGCAGCATGAACGCAATTGTTGCCCTGATATTTTTTATGTTGCTGGCCGCTTCTGCCCAGTTTGGTTTTCTGGAGGGAATACGCTTATCCATCACCAGCATGACGGCCACCGAGCTGACCGGTTCTGATGCCGGCCTTGCAGCCCTGTTTTCACTGCCGGCCTGGTTACCCGCGGTGGTAGCTGTGGTGGCTTTACTGGCCTACATGGTTTTTCGATGGAACCCGGATGCCCGTGGCATGGTCATAGGGGGAGTAATTATCGGTACACTGGTGATTGCCAGCTGGTATATCACCGGGGTTCTGGCTCAGGATGAATTTGATCCAACTCGGCCTTCGGCAATTACGGTATCTGGCCCGATGGCGCGTTTTGGTTATATCCTGCTTTCCGGCAAGATACCCGATTTTTCTTTTACCATTGCTTTTGTTATCGGTATCTTTGTTACGGTACTGCTAGTTTCTATGCTGACCGGTAAATTTAAACTGGAAAAACTCAAACCGGGGCAGTTAAAAAATGCCGCCTTTGGTGGCAGCCTGATGGGTATCGGTGCCATTATGGCCTATGGTTGTAATGTTGGGCAGGGGCTCAGTGGTGTATCGACCCTGTCACTGGAATCGGTACTGGCTTTTGCCGGTATGTTTAGTGGTACTGCTTTAACGGTTAAGTGGATGGAAAAATACCGCAGTTAATTTATATAGGGAGAATGGCTTATGAGTTGTTGTTGTCCACATGCAAAGTCCGGCGGTAAACTGTTTTCACTGTTTGCCCGCAGCTATCGGCGACGTTTTGATAACAAAGGTTTTGAGCCTTCACAGATGCAGCTGGTCAATGGGCTGAAGCAGGCAGGCTATAAAAATAAAACCATTCTTGAGGTTGGCAGTGGTGTGGGCTATCTGCACCAGACCCTGTTATTACAGGGCGCTGAGCAGGCAACTGGTATCGACTTTTCCGATGAAATGCTGAAGCAGGCCACGGATGCGGCAAAGGAGAAAGGCCTGACAGATCGTACCCGCTATATACAGGGTGACTTTATCGAGTTACTGGACAAAGTCGATGAGGCAGATATCACTATTCTCGATAAAGTCGTCTGCTGTTATCCTTATCCGGAAAAACTGGTGCCCGGTTCACTGGCTAAAACAAAAAAGGTTTATGCGCTGACTTATCCGCGTAACCGCTGGTTTATCCGCTGGGCGGTTGAATCCATGGCGCTGGGTTTAAAACTGCTGGGCTCGAGTTTCCGGCCCTTTGTGCATGATCCCGATATGATTGAAAAAATGATTCGAGATGCCGGTTTTAAAAAGACCTTCCAGCAACATACCCCGATCTGGCTGACACAGGTTTACGAAAAAGCTGAATAACTTAGGCCAGCTCATCATCTGCCACATGGTATTTCGGATCTTCAAGCACATTCACTTCTACCAGATCACCTGCTTTCTTCAGTAGCAGGCGACACTCCGGACTAAGGTGGCGCAGGTGCAGTTTCTTCCCGGCCCTGATGTATTTTTCCGCCAGGTTATCGATGGCTTCAATCGCGGAATGATCCGCAACCCGTGAGTTCTGAAACTCGATAATGACATCATCCGGATCCTGCTGAGGATTAAATAGCTCAAGAAAGTTTTTAACCGAGCCAAAGAAGATCGGCCCGTTAAGTTCATACACCTTTGAACCATTCTCATCGATATAGGTGTTGACGTTGATATGCCGGGCATGCTCCCAGGCAAAGAACAGGGCAGAAACAATCACGCCAACGACAACGGCAATCGCGAGATCGGAAATAACGGTTACCGCGGAAACCAGTACCAGGACGAAGGCATCGGTGCGTGGAATCTTGCCCATGATACGGAAGCTGGACCATTCAAAGGTACCAATAACGACCATGAACATCACACCGATCAGGGCAGCCATTGGGATCTGTTCGATCAGATCAGAGGCAAAGAGAATAAAGATCAGCAGGAAAATCGCCGCTGCAATGCCAGAGAGGCGCTGCCGGCCACCGGAATTAACATTTATCAGACTCTGGCCAATCATGGCGCAGCCACCCATACCACCGAATAAACCGGTTGTAGTATTGGCAATACCCTGGCCGATACATTCGCGGTTACCACGGCCACGGGTATTGGTCAGATCATCGATCAGTGACAGGGTCAGCAGCGACTCAATCAGGCCAACGGCGGCCAGGATAATGGCATAAGGAAAAATAATTTTCAGTGTTTCCCAGGTAAAGGGTACCTCGGGAATATTAAAGGAAGGCAGTTCACCCTTGATCGAAGCGAGGTCACCCACGGTATTGGTATCGATATTAAAACCAATCACCAGCAGTGATACCACGAGGATCGCGGCCAGTGCCGAAGGAATCATCGAGGTCAGTTTGGGCAGGAAGTAGATAATGGCCATGGTCAGCGCGACCAGTCCAAGCATGATGTAGAGTGTATTACCGCTCATCCATTCATGGGAACCATCGGGAAGTTTGATCTGGAAATGCTGTAACTGAGCGAGAAAAATCACGATAGCGAGCCCATTGACGAAACCGAGCATCACCGGGTGCGGTACGATGCGGATATATTTCCCCAGGCGTAGTACCCCGGCAAGGATTTGCAGAATACCGGTGAGCACCACCGCAGCGAACAGGTACTGAATCCCGTGCTGGGCGACCAGGGTGACCATGACCACAGCCATGGCCCCAGTGGCTCCGGAAATCATACCGGGTCGGCCACCAAAGATAGAGGCGAGTAAGCCCACCATAAAAGCTGCATACAGGCCAACCAGTGGAGGTACTCCGGCAACAAAGGCAAATGCCACCGCCTCGGGCACCAGGGCCAGGGCCACGGTCAGGCCGGAAAGAATTTCATTCTGAAAACATGCACGGGATGTGCAACCCATGGGGAACATAGACAACTCCGCTCAAAATCTGGCGTGTAAAAAAGGCTGCGGATCATAACAGATTTCGGGCGGGCAGGGGAAAAGTGTGCAGGGTTAAACCACAGAGGACTCAGAGGTTATAAAGTATTTGAGGTACAGGTCGGCTCATGTATTGCGGAGCCAACAAAATAACTGGCAATCGACGGTCGCTCATCAAGTTTTCCTGCTGAATATCCTACAACCTCTGCACCTTAAATGTTCGTCCATTCTACCTCTTTGCTCCTTGAGCTTACCTACCACAAAGAAATCTTTGCATACTCTGTGTCTTTGCGGTGAAAAAAACTGAAATTAAAAAACAAAGCCATACAGTGTTTATTTTTCTCCCAGGCTTTGCAGGAACTGGTCACGCGCTACTTCCAGCTGGCGGGTATCTTCCACCAGCGTGACACAGGTGGCGTAGAACTGGTTGAAAGCGTCCAGCACCTGCTGTGTATCCAGCTTTTCCTGTTGCTGGATTTCTTTTTCGACGACGGTATTTTCAAGCAGTTCCAGCGTGGCATAGGCCGGGATCATCCTGTTATGCGAGGTTTCAACATTACTGGCAATCAGTGGCGAGGTTTTGACATAGACTTCACCCTGGTACCTGAACTTCTGTCCAATGGCGAGTAATTTGAATTTCATGGCGTTCCTCTAAGATGGTTGTCTGTGTAAGCGGCTATTTTAACGCGCGTGGTGCTGCGAAATATATTCATACATAACGATGGATGCGGCAACACTGACATTCAGGCTTTCGGTACAGCCAAAGTGTGGAATACTCAGGCACTCGATTCCGGGATAGTCATGACGATCAAAGCTGATGCCACGTTCCTCGTTGCCGAGTATAAAGGCACTTTTCTGTGGTAGCGTTGCCTCGTAGAGAACCTCGCCCTTGCCGGCTTCGAGCGTAAAGAGCTGGTAGCCACGCTGCTGCAGTTCAAGCAGGCAGTCTGAGACATTATCGTGGAAGCGGGCCGGCACCTTGCGAAAAGCGCCCTTGGCCGGAGCCGGATCGAAGGCATCGATATTAATAAGGTGTATCTCGTGGGC
>JALUTJ010000449.1 GCA_027057985.1 Chromatiales bacterium | reverse complement strand
GTGGTAATTTTATCTGCCAGGGTAATAAAGGGGCCGATAACTTTACGTAATGTTCTGAAAAATAATCGAATAAACCATTTCATTGCGCATTTAACCTTGTCATTCACAGGGAAATCAGGCCGGGTATTATACGCCAAATCAGGCATATTGTCCTGCACACCAGCCCGAAGACCATGCCCACTGAAAGTTATAGCCACCCAGCCAGCCGCTGATGTCCAGCACCTCGCCAATAAAATAAAGCCCGGCAACATCTTTGCTTTCAAAGGTCTTTGATGAAATAGCATCACAGTCAACGCCCCCCAGGGTCACTTCGGCCGTGCGATAGCCCTCGGTACCATTGGGTTTGATCTGCCAGTATTGCAGTGTCTCGATTACAACCTGTTGTTGCTTTTGAGAAATTTCCTGTAAAGGTCTATCGAGTAGTTCTGTTGCAATAAAAGTGTTGATCACTCTTTTCGGTAGCAGGGGATAAAGCAGATTTTTCAGCTTGCTCTTTTTATGTTGCTGGCGTGCCCGGTTGATGTGCTGTTGCAGATCGGTATCGGGCAGGAGGTTGATGTGCAGACTGTCACCGGGTTCCCAGTAGGATGATATCTGTAACATGGCAGGGCCACTTAAGCCCCGGTGAGTAAAGAGCATATTTTCACGAAAGGATTGCCGCTTACATCGTACTTCGACCTCAATCGCTATACCGGAAAGATCGCCCAGTTTTTCCCTGTCGGCCTTATGCAGGGTAAAGGGTACCAGCCCGGCACGGGTTGGCCAGACATGAATACCAAACTGTTCTGCGATTTTGTATCCCAGTGGTGTAGCCCCCATTTTGGGAATGGACAGTCCACCCGTGGCGATGACCAGCGATTCAGATGCCCAGCTGCCGGCACTGGTATTAACCATAAAGTGGTGCGCCTGTTTCTCTATAGCAAGAATATCGGTTTTAAGTTTTATCGAAACCGGCAGGGCTTTGCATTTATCAAGCAGTAAATTAAGAATATCTTTTGCACTGTTATTGCAGAACAACTGACCGTGTTCACGTTCGTGGTAGGGAATACCGGCCTCTTCAACCATGGCAATAAAATCCCACTGGTTAAAACGCTTGATGGCAGATTTTACGAAATGAGTATTATGCGAGATATAGTTTTCACTACCGACATTGTAATTGGTAAAATTGCAGCGGCCACCGCCGGACATAAGAATTTTTTTCCCTGCCTTGTTGGCATGATCCAGTACGGTCACCTCGCGTCCGCGCGAAGCGGCCTCGATGGCACACATCAGCCCGGAGGCGCTGGCACCAATAATCACGACATCGGTCTTTTTCATTTTTAAAATTTATTGCCCTGTCAGGTTGCGTTTAGCAATATTACCGAGGAAATGTCGGTTTTCCCTGACGTATGGTAGCAGATTCGGTATCCGGGAGCAGAATAAAGCCGAATAGTTGGCTATACTAGCAGCAATATTGTTTGCCGTATTTGAGTTATTTTCTCAATAATAATATTTATAAGCATCGGCGTGCGCACAGGGCACGTGCAGGAGAACAGGACATTATGGCAGAAGCCTTTAGCAATGTAGGTTTGCTCAAGTTCCTCTTAACCCTTCCGGATACGCGGGAGCTTGGCAGTGTTGCCCTTCTTGAGCTGGCCAAAGATGCTCGCGCAGAATTCCTGAAAAAGGGAGATATATTGCATGCCGATGAGCACATGGATCGTAATCTCTATCTGGTTGAAGGTGAGATCGAACTGGTCGCCAATGACCAGGTATTGCAGGTGATCAGCGGTGGCAGCGATCGTGCCCACCAGCCTCTGTTCCGGGTGCATACTCATGGCCTGCATGGTGTTTGCAATAAACCCTGCAGCTTCCTTTCTCTGAATGAAGCGACGCTGGAACGCTATGCCAATGAGCATAAAGCCGAGCCAGCCCAGCCGGGCTTTACCACGGTAGAAGATAATCGGGAAGCCGAAATCATTGAGGAGATTCGTCAGGAATTCAATCACCATGAGGTCGATCTGCCCAGCATGCCGGAGGTGGCACTGAAAATTAACCAGGCCGTGCAGGACGAGTCACTGGACTTCAAACAGATAGCCGAGATAATCCAGAATGATCCGATAATCTCGGCACGTACCGTGCAGGTTGCAAACAGCGCCATGTATATGACCAGTCAGCCGGTACAGACAATCCAGCGTGCGGTACAACGAATTGGCCTGCGTGCCATGCGTACTATTGTCATTAGTGTGACGTTACGTAATCTATATTCTGCAAAGTCCCCCCTGATTAAAAAACGCATGAAGGAATATTACCAGCACAGTGTAAGGGTTGGGGTAGTGAGCCATGTACTGGCAAAGCATATTAAAGGGTTTGATCCCGAGCAGGCTTTTCTTGCCGGGCTCATTCATGATATTGGCATGGTGCCTGTGCTGGTACGTGCGGATAATCACGAAGAAATAAAAGATAATGCTGAATTACTCGACAGGATTATTACAGACCTTAAACCGGCGGTTGGCAGTATGTTGTTAAAACAGTGGGACTTCGAACAGGAGCTGGTTACCGTTGCAGAAGAGGCCGAGGACTGGCAACGTCAGGCAGTGGTTGCCGATTACTGTGATATCGTACAGCTTGCCCATGTACATTGTGATATGCTGGGTGGCAATAAAACAGAAATGCCTGATCTGAATGACCTGCCAGCCATGAAGCGAATTGATCTTGATGATACCAACCCGCGTCTTATCGTTGCCCAGTCCAAAGCGGAAATGGCCGAGTTAATGCAGCTTTTTAAATAAAAATTTACTGCAAAGCCTCCAGAGTCAAACACAGAGAGCACAGAGTATCACAGCGGTATTTCGTGCTACTCTGTGTATCTCTGTGTCCTCTGTGGTTTAAAAGAATAGAAGTAGACGTGGGCCAGCTCAAGCGTAGTGGAGCCGACAAAATTACAACATTAAACCCGGATATATTTTTCGCAAAACTTTATTCGTGACACGCTCTACGTCATCCCTGGTCGCTTGACGATTGCCTTCCCTGGCAATCGACGGTAACTCATAAAATTTTGCTGCAATATATCCTGCATCAGGGTAGCTCAGGTGTAGGTTGGCTCAAGCGTAGCGGAACCGACAAAATATTCTGTCGGTTCCGTCGCGTTGCTCCTTGAAGCGACCTACAATTATGCACCCTGCTAAGGTAGCAAAATTATAAATAAACTTGCTATACTCGATTTTATTTTCTGAAATGAAACCATGCCCAATACCGCACTCAACGATGAAACGCTAATTGCCCACACCCGTAACTGGTTACAGTCGGTGGTGATTGCACACCAGTACTGTCCCTTTGCAAAACGGGAAGTGGAAAATGATACGGTGCGCTATTGTGTGGTGCATGATACCGAGATAAACAGCCTGCTACATAGCCTGGTCGCTGAATGCCTGATTCTGGATAATCATCCGGAAACGGAAACCACGTTGATAATCTTTCCGACCGGGCTGGAGAACTTTAACCTGTTCCTGGAAATTTTATCACTGGCAGAACAACTCTTAACCGAACAGGGCTATGAAGGTATATATCAACTGGCCAGTTTTCATCCCGACTACTGCTTTCAGGGGGCAGAGCAGGATGATGCGGCAAATTATACCAATCGATCACCTTACCCCACTTTTCACCTGATTCGCGAAGCCAGTATCGAAAAAGCCATTGCCACGCATCCTGATCCGGAATCGATCCCGCAACGTAACGTGGCATTTGCTCGTGAGCAGGGACTCGATACTATGCAGGCCTTACTGGCAGCGTGTACACAGCATAAAGAATAAGTATGAATATCAAGGTTAGTGAACTTTATATTTACCCGGTGAAATCCTGTCGCGGTATTCCTCTACAGCGCGCAGAGGTTGAAGCCTTTGGCCTGGCGCATGATCGCCGCTGGATGCTGATTGATAATGAGGGCGTTATGCTTACCCAGCGTAAGCATGCACGTATGTGCCTGATACAACCTGAAATTACTGAAACAGGTTTACGCCTGCATGCCGAAGGCATGCCTGCTCTGGAAGTAAATTATCCAGATCGTGCTAACACGGTAAAGGCAAGGGTCTGGCATGATGACGTTCAGGCACTGGATGCCGGGGAGGCGGCAGCTAAATGGTTCAGTGATTTTCTCGATACCGCCTGCCGGCTGGTCTATTTTCCGCAGGACGAAGTGCGCCAGGTAGATCTGGATTATGCGCGGCCGGGTGAGCGTACCGCATTCAGTGATGGCTTTCCGTTATTACTGATTTCACAGGCTTCGCTGGATAATCTTAACCAGCGCCTTGATAGTGCGGTGACGATTCAGCGTTTTCGTCCTAACCTCGTGGTCAGTGGTTGCGAGGCGCATGCGGAAGATAGCTGGAAGCAGTTACGTATTGGTGGGATTGATTTTCGCGTGGTCAAACCCTGCAGTCGTTGTGTTATTCCCTCGATCAATATCGAAACGGCGCAAAGAGAAGAGCAGCCACTGAAGGCATTAACCGAGTATCGACGCAGGGATGGCAAGATATACTTTGGCCAGAATGTTATTGCTGAAAGTACAGGCGTGATTGAAACCGGCATGCCGGTTGAGGTCATATCATGAGGCCAGTTGTGCCGTCACCTTTGCCTGCCAGCGTTTATCAAATAGCTGGATAATTTTCCCCAGGCTACTGCCAAGGTAATAATCTGCTGCAGTTTTACTTAAACGTTTCGGCGCCAGGGGCCTGGCATGGCCAAGGTGATTGAGGCGCTTGCGCAGAGAAGGTTCGGCACCGGGGTGATTGATGTCCAGCTTTAGCGCACCCTGTACCGAGGTAGAAATTTCCTCATCGGTAATACCGGCCTTTACCACCTTGGTCATCTGTGCATAAGGGGTATAGATGGGTTTGTTATTTCTTCGTGCCAGGTGATAAATCTTGGGCCAGAATTTTTTCTCCAGGAACTGTTTTACCACTTCCTCGTAAACCAGGCACTCCACCATATCGCGATCATTAATCAGATCCATACCATAGCTATCGGCTTCCAGTTCTTCTTCCTGTAACAGTGGCATACTGATCTTGCTGTAGAGCGGACTGTAAACCTGGAAAAAATAATAGAGTACCCGGGCAAAAGGATTCTTTGAATGCTTGCAGGCAAGTCTGAACTGTTGCCAGATATCGGTTAAAAAATACAGTCGTGTCGTTACCGGGGTATGCTTAGTTGAAAGCTGGCCGATACGTCTTGCCAGCAGGGCACGAAAATACAATGGTGACATGGTCTGTAAAACTGGCAGGCCGATGATCAGGGTAGTTGTCATCATAAAAGGAATCCGGTTACGGGGTGTTTTTACGACTTTGATTTCATATCTGTCACGCAGGATGACGCGATCGATTTTTGGTTTACCAAATTCTTCGCGTAACTCCTCGATAAACTTGTACAGGTGTGGAAATTTTTCCGGGTTGATTTCGATTCCACTGGGTACATGAAACCTGAGCTGGATAATGGCCCAGGTAAAGGCAGCAGATAAGCCGATAATAACGAGATGCAGGAGTACATTGATCCAGTCGCGGAGTTCCGATGCTGCCATAATGCTGTCATAAAGTGACAACAGGTGAGTAAATGCAAGATAAGGAAAAGCCAGTAGTACAAAAATACCGAATAGAGCGATCAGGATACTCAGGGCAAATACGAGTTTGGGCTGTTTTTCATGCAGCCGGAAGAAAAAAGCACTTTGCACAGGTTTTTCTGATCGGTTTAGAAAAGGTATAAATCGAGTGATATCCATTATATTGTCGTCTGGCTTGTTATATGAAATTTCATGCAGTAGCAGTGGGGGTAATTGCCACCATAAATGTAGAACAATACTAACTAAATTATGCTGCGAAAACTGGATATAGAGCACAGTTTTAATACAGTATGATGAAACGCATTTTTTATATAAGTTAATTAGTAATTGTTGATATGCAGATATACCTTTTTTATTGTTATTTACTATAGAAATTTGCTCAATTATCAGGTTAAACTTGAAGCAGATATATTGCATGTTCTTAGGTTATTTCAGTAGTCCTCACGGTCATCTCCTGTAATTTACTAATGAAAGATTGCAATTTAATCTTTTAACACAATCAACAACAAAGGTAATTTACATGGCAACTGGTACTGTAAAATGGTTTAACGACTCAAAGGGTTTTGGTTTTATTTCTCCATCTGATGGTAGTGCAGATGTATTCGTTCATTTCTCGGCGGTATTGGGCGAAGGTTTTCGTACTCTGTCTGAAGGTCAGACAGTCAGCTACGAAGTAGAGAACGGCCCCAAAGGTCCTCAGGCCACTCAAGTAAGTCCACAATAAGTCGGGATTCTTCCCGTTATTACACAAGCCCCGCTTTCGCGGGGTTTGTTGTTTATGTTGTTCTGATTTTTTGCCTATACTGAATCATGGAAAATGATAATCATCCCATTCTCTGGTATTTTGCCGATCCGATGTGTTCCTGGTGCTGGGGCTTTTCCCCGGTGATTAGTGAAATCCGTGATCACTACAATGACAGGCTGAAAATTGCCCTGGTGATGGGCGGTTTGCGCAGCAATGACAGCCCGATGACGACAAAAGATCGCAAGGAAATTCTGCATCACTGGCGTGAGGTCGAAAAACTGACTGGGCAGGATTTCAGTTTTGAAAATGCGCTGCCAGCGGGCTTTGTTTACAACACCGAGCCTGCCTGTCGCGCGGTTATCTGTGCTGGCCAGCTCGATGAAGATAGCCTGTTTGCCTATTTCACCGCGGTGCAGCGGGCTTTTTATAGCCAAAATCGGGATGTCACCCGGAAATCCGTGTTGCAGCAACTTGCCGTAGAAAACGGGCTGGATGGCGAGGCCTTCGCTCGCCTCTTCGATGACGAGAAAATGGCCCAGGCGACGCAGAAAAGCTTCGCTTTTACCCAGAAGGCCGGGGTACGCGGCTTTCCCACCCTGATTCTGGCCCAGAATCAGCAATTACAGGTACTGGGACGTGGTTACATGGATTTTGCTGAGCTCAGAAGGGCAATTACAGCCCATTTATCCCCCTGATACAGGTATTAAGGTTTTCTTGGCAGCCCTCAAGATTGTTAATTTGTCTCTCGCGCCCTGAAAGGGCAGAATAGCGCCTGAAAAATTTTTGATTGTGTTAAAAACCAACCTTAAGGGGAAAATAATGAAACTGATTCTTTTAGGTGCACCGGGTGCAGGCAAGGGAACCGTCGCAAAACTGCTGACCAAGATGGACGGTTCGGTACAGATTTCAACCGGTGATATTCTGCGTGCTGCCGTTGCTGCCGGTACCGAGCTGGGTAAAAAAGCCCAGGCCGCAATGAAGGCCGGTGACCTGGTATCCGATGACCTGATTATGGGCATCATGGAAGAACGTCTTAAAGAAGATGACTGCAAGAGCGGTTACCTGCTGGACGGCTTCCCACGCACCATTCCACAGGCTGAAGCACTGAAAGAACTGCTGGCAAAGATGGGTGAAGAGCTGGACATGGTGGTCAATATCGTTGTGCCACGCGAAGTGATCCTGGATCGCCTCACCACGCGCCGTACCTGTGAAGACTGTGGTGAAATCTATAACGTCAAGTCTAACCCACCTAAGCAGGAAGGTGTTTGTGACAAGTGTGGTGGCAAGGTTGTGCAGCGTGAAGATGAAACCGAAGAAGCCATCAGCAACCGCCTTGATGTTTATAACAAGATGACTGCGCCACTGGCAGATTTCTATGAGAAGGAAGGCAACCTGTTAACGGTTGAAGCCACTTCCAGTGATGCCGTTATCGATGCCATCAAGGAAAGGCTGGCCAGCAAGTAAAACAGGCTAATCAAAAAAGGAAGCTTCGGCTTCCTTTTTTATTTTACACAGGGAATGTATGATGTGGGAATTTATAAATAGTGGTATCTATGGCCACCTGAGCATATTTATTGTCATTCTGGTCGTGTTTTTTATCTTTTCAGATATTCACATGGCCAGTTTTATTGCAAGTGGCCTGTACCTGTTTATTTTATGGATGACGATTGAATTCTTTTTTGTTATTTCTGCCGATAATTTCTGGCATTATTTTTTACATTTGACCCTGGCATCTTTTATTGCCTTTCTTGTTTATCTTTCTCCGATGCTGTTATTTAGAAATTATGGTATTGGTTTAAGAAATGAGGGTGCCCCGCTTGTAGCAATGACGCCACCCATGATTTATCTTTACTTTTCGGTAGTAACGATCATTATTCGGGGGCTAATTGAACTATGGCGGTTATTATTCGGCTGATTAAAGGTTGTGGTAGCGGTTAAGGTCGAATAAACCGGCCTGTAG
>JALUTJ010000448.1 GCA_027057985.1 Chromatiales bacterium | reverse complement strand
TTCTCGCTGTTTATTTTCCTCTCGCTGGCGTTAATAAAACGTTACTCGGAACTGCAAAACCTGCTGCAACAAAAAGATGGCAAGTCCACTGCACGGGGCTACCATGTTGATGACCTGTCCGCGGTAAGTCTGTTTGGTATCAGCAGTGGCTTTATTTCGATCATGGTTCTGGTACTGTATATCCACGACCTGCAGGCCGACTCGCTTTACAGCAACCCGGACTGGTTATGGCTGGTTTCGGTTTCGATACTGTTCTGGATCATGCACATGTGGCTGCTTGCCTTGCGCGGTAAAATGAACGAGGATCCAATCCTGTTTGCAATACATGACAGACCCAGTTATGTCGTTGCCCTGCTCACGGCTCTCGGTATACTGCTGGCAATCTAAATATGAAAAAAATATACCAGTCATGGGGACGTTACCCCAAAATCGATTTCAAGCGGCAACATGTTTACCATGTTTACCCCGATTCCTTTTCCTTCCCGGAACTGACTACGGATGACAGCCATGAAACCTCTTTTCTGGCCTATGCCCAGGGACGCAGTTATGGTGATGTCTGCCTCAATGAAGATGGCATCCTGCTGGATACACATCACCTGGATCATTTTATCCAGTACGATCGTGAAAACGGCATCCTGCGTTGTGAAGCCGGTGTTACCTTCGAAAATATTCTGCAACTGATCGTACCGCATAACTGGTTCCTGCCGGTTACGCCCGGCACACGCTATATCAGCGTTGGCGGTGCCATTGCCAATGATGTACATGGCAAGAATCATCACAAGGCCGGTACCTTCGGTCGTTATGTCCGCCAGTTTGAGTTATTACGCTCGAACGGAGATCGCCTTATCTGCAGCCCGGAACAGAATACCGAACTTTTCAATGCCACCATCGGTGGACTGGGGCTGACCGGACTGATCAACTGGGTGGAATTTCCCCTGAAGAAGATTCCCGGTAACCGCATCGAACAGGAAACCCTGCGCTTCAATAACCTGGCTGAATTTTTCAAGATTTCAGATGAATCCGATAAGGACTGGGAATATACCGTGGCCTGGATTGACTGCCTTGCGAGCGGTGAAGAACTTGGCCGCGGCCTGTTTATGCGTGGTAATCACTGTGAAAGCCGTAAAAAACACAAACTGAAAAAATCTCATCTTAGCGTGCCGTTTGACGCACCCGGCTTTTTGTTGAACAAATACACCGTTACTGCCTTTAACCAGCTTTATTTCAAACGACCGATCAAACAGCATAACAAAATTGATTACGATCCTTTTTTCTACCCACTCGATGGTATCAATCACTGGAACCGTCTCTATGGCAGGCGCGGCTTTATGCAATATCAATGCGTTATCCCACGCCAGCAGCGGCAGCAGGCAATGGAAGAAGTACTGGCCATAATCGCTGCCAGTGGTCAGGCTTCTTTTTTAAGCGTGCTCAAGGAATTTGGTGATATCCCCTCTCCCGGCATGTTATCGTTTCCACGCGAAGGCACGACTCTGGCGCTGGACTTTCCAAACCGTGGTAATAAAACCCTGGAACTTTTGAACCAGCTTGATGCCATTACCCGTAAGTACAAAGGGGCGGTTTACCCGGCCAAGGATGCGCGCATGAGCCCGGACGCGTTTGCCGAGTATTTCCCACGCTGGAAAGAATTTGAACAATATATCGACCCGCATTTTTCCTCGAATTTCAAACGACGGGTTGTTCCGGAAAATAACAGCTAACACAGACAGGTCCAGATTATGTCCAATATACTGATACTCGGTGCGACTTCCGCCATTGCCAAGCATACCAGTCGCCTTTTTGCTGCCGATGAACACCGCCTTTACCTTGTTGCCCGTAACGAGGACAAGCTTAAAAGCATGCAGCAGGATATGCAGGTACGTGGTGCGCCCCAGGTGGACTACGAAGTTCTGGATCTTGGTGATAATGAACAGCACCAGGCCCTGTTACAACGCGCCACGGACACCATGGGTTCAATCGATACCGTACTTATTGCCTATGGTACCCTGGGTGATCAGAAAAAAGCAGAGCAGAATTACCCGGCTACCCTTGAGGAACTGCAAACCAATTTTCTCAGTGTTGTCTCGCTATTAACCCTGCTTGCCAACCAGATGGAACAACAGCAATCCGGTAGCATTGCCGTGATCTCCTCGGTTGCCGGTGATCGGGGTCGCCAGAGTAACTATGTTTATGGTACGGCAAAAGGTGCATTGACCATTTTCCTGCAGGGACTACGAAATCGACTGCACAGGTCAAAGGTACATGTCCTCACCATCAAGCCAGGGTTTGTCGATACACCAATGACTGCAGATTTCAAAAAAGGACTGCTCTGGACTACACCAGAGGTCATCGCCAATGGTATTTACCGCGCAATTAAAAAGAAAAAGGAAGTGGTTTACCTGCCTTTCTTCTGGCGCTATATCATGCTAATCATAAAGCTCATTCCAGAAAAAATCTTTAAACGTCTCTCACTCTGATTTTGTATGTCACAGACTGAAGCTCAGAAAAAAGCGCATATCGAGTTTATCCAGTTCCTGATCGTGGGTGGTATTGCCGCGGGCGCTAATTTCTTTAGCCGTATCCTGATAAATGAGTTCACCAGCTACCGGGT
>JALUTJ010000447.1 GCA_027057985.1 Chromatiales bacterium | reverse complement strand
GGATAAAATCTTCCAGCGGGCTTAGCACCTTGTCGAAGGCTTTTTCCCAGGGCGCGATATATTCTCGTTTATTTCTTCTGATCTTTCTTATCATTGATTGTTTCCTGCTTCTGTCGCGAGATGCATTTCAACATGCTCGGCAAAGCCTGCACCGGCTTCTGTATAAATATTAAAGACTTCTGTTGCCCCAGCCTGACTTAACAAAGTCACTTCATCAGGGAAGCGGGCTGTCGCAGATATATGTCCCCTAAAATTAATCTTCTTTAACTGTTCAAGCGCATCAAGGTTGGCCTGTATATTTGGCAAAGCCAGCATTACCAGCTTGATGCTGTGATCCTTGCCTATCTTTTCCCAGAAATCTGCATCACTGGGATCACCATGTAAAATGTTTCTACCTTTTTGCTGATGTGCTTTGACCCGCTCATTATCAAAATCAACTCCTACAACCGTATCACCATGATACTCACGCATTTTGTCATACGCCCCTGTTCCCACGCGCCCCATTCCAAAAATGGCAATAGTACTACCACGGCTGTCCAGCAATTGATCGTCAGGCAACCGGGTTTGACTCTGAAATTGTAATAAAGTCTTTTTAAGACTGCCATAGATACGATCATCAATATGGTTTAATGGTGCAGCAAGAATAAATGATAAAGATAAAGTAATTGCGATAATAATTAACCACTCGCTCCCCAGCCAGCCATTGCTGGCACCTATTGCTGCTGTGATCAGGCCAAACTCACTGAAGTTTGTCAGATTTAGCGTAGCAAGAAACGCAGTCCGGGCACGTAATTTAAAGCGGGTCATCAGAACAAAGAATAGTGCTGACTTTATGAACACCAGCGGCAACAGCATAAGGCTTATCAACACAATTTCAGTAGTGACATGTCCAGCCATGCCAATTGAAAGAAAGAAGCCGACCAGAAAAAGATCTTTGAATCCCAGCATGGCTTTTGACATTTCAGTTGACTTGACATGTGCTGATAACATCAGCCCCATCACCAGTGCCCCAAGGTCACCTTTTACACCAACCAGTTCAAATAACTCTGCACCACCAAGAGCAAGCACCAGGCCATATAGAATCAGTAATTCACCATGCCCGGTTTTCTGCAGCAGGTAGTGTAGCAAAGGGCGTAGAGGAATCAGTAGCAACAAGAACAACGACCATACCTCCGGTAGCTTGCCCGTGGAAATTGCCAGAAAAATAACCGCGACAAGATCCTGCATAACCAGTATACCGATCGCAATACGTCCATGTAACGAGCGCATTTCTCCTTTTTCTTCCAGCAGCTTGACGACAAAAACAGTACTGGAAAAACTCAGGGCAAAGCCAATCAGGAGTGCATGGCTTATTGTTAAATCAGAAAACTGAGAAACACCGGCAAGTACAGCGGCATAAACCAGCGCGGAAAAAAACAGGGTGATAATGGTGGAATGTAGCGCCGTTACCAGCCACACCTGTGGCCGAATCAGAATATTCAGATTGAGTTTCAGACCAATGGTAAAAAGTAACAGGGTAATACCAAGATCAGACAGCTTCTGCAATGTGTCTCCGGCTGTTACACCATAATAATTGAGAACAAAGCCGGTTAACAGAAAACCCACCATCGGCGGCAGGCTGACCAGTCTTGCCAGAAACCCAAACAGAAAAGCCAGAAAGATCCAGCTAATGTCACCCAGTGCTAATGCTACCCATTCAAAGTCCATAGACTATAATACCCCGGACTGTTACCTGATAACATCAAGAATAAGCCGGGGTATCATGGGAATCCAGTTAAAAAGTCGGATTATGTATAATTTGCATCCCCTTTGTTACGCAAGCGTTCTTCCAGCGCTGCAATGCGGGCTTCAATCGGTGGGTGCGATGAAAACAGCGCCATTAAACCACCCTTGTCATTGATACCAAACGCGGCCATTTGTTCTGGCAATGCTTCTGGCTCAACCTGCCCCAGTCGTTTTAGCGCAGCAATCATATTCTGGTGTCCTGCCAGGTCAGCGCCACCGGTGTCGGCGATAAATTCCCGCTTTCTTGAAAAGTACATCACGATAACGGAAGCCAGAATCGATAACACCACCTGTGAGATCATCACGGTAACAAAGTAGCCGATACCATAGCCTTCATTATTTTTCAGAATAGCACGATCAACAATATGGCCGACGATTCGTGACAGGAACACCACGAAGGTATTGACCACGCCCTGGATCAAGGCCAGTGTAACCATGTCACCATTGGCAACATGACTCATTTCATGGCCAAGCACGGCCTCAATTTCTCCCTGTGACATGTTATCCAGCAAGCCCTGTGACACCGCAACCAGGGCATTGTTTTTCGTCGCACCAGTGGCAAAAGCGTTCATCGCTGATGATGGAAAGATAGCCACCTCCGGCATTTTTATACCGACGATTCGTGCCTGTTTTTCCACTGTTTGCAGTAACCACCTTTCCATATTTGTTCGCGGCTGGGTAATCACCTCGGCCCCGGTCATGCGTTTGGCCATCCATTTCGATATCAGCAAAGAGATAAAGGAACCACCAAAACCAATCACCCCGGATAAAATGACCAGTGCCTGGATATTCAGATCGGAATTATTTTCCGCCAGTACGCTATCTACACCAAGAAGACGTAACGTAATACTCAACACCACCATTATGGCGATATTGGTTAAAATAAATAACATGATTCTTTTCATTTCTGTACCTTAAGTTTTAATTAACTGATTAATTCGGGTTTTGCCGCAGTACGGCGATTATCACGCTGTCGCGTGATGCGACGGGTTACGGTACGACCGGCGCGCTCGGCGGCCCTGTCGATGGCGACATAAAGGTCGGTTTCGGTATCCTCGATAACCACATCCGGCAGACCGGAAAGTACTACCTGGAGATGACAGCATTTATCTTCACCACCACGCGGGCCATTGATATCAGACAGGCGTACCATCACATGATGGATGTGCTCATCGTGATTGCTGAGCGCGAATTTCAAACGACGATCAATATGGTTACGCAGTGCATCCGTTAAACGAAACTCGCGTGCCTGAATATCAATTTGCATGGTCTTCTCCAGTTTGTTCCGGGGCTTTAGACTAGGTGCTTTTGCAAATAAGGAAAAGTCGATTATTTTTACTATATCATTCGTATTTTTCGATGTATTATTCTGTCCATGCTCAATTACAAACATCTGCATTATTTCTGGGAAGTGGCCCGATGTGGCAGTATTGCCCGCGCCAGTGAGAAACTGCACCTGACCCCGCAGACCATCAGCGCCCAGATTGGGCTGCTTGAGGATCAACTGGGCGAAACCCTGTTTACACGCAGCGGACGCAACCTGCGCCTTAGCGAAAGCGGACGCCTGGTGCTCAGTTATGCCGAGGAAATCTTTTCCCTGGGAGGTGAACTCGAAGAAATGCTGCGCAACCTGCCAGAAGAGCGACCCCGGTTATTCAAGGTAGGCGTAGCCGATGTGGTTCCCAAGTCCATTGCCTACCGTTTACTGGCACCGGCACTGGAGCTGCCTGAATCGGTGCGCATTATCTGCCGCGAAGGTACGGTTGATGATCTGCTGGCTGAGCTTGCCATACACAAGGTGGATATGGTGATAGCCGATGGCCCAATTCCTTCTTCGGTCAATGTACGAGGCTTTAACCATCTACTTGGCAGCAGTGGTATCAGCTTTTTCGCGACAGAAGCACTTGCCAGCCGGTTAGAGGGAGAATTTCCACAAAACCTGAATAATATGCCCCTGTTACTGCCCGGAGAAACGACCATTGTGCATAGCCGCTTACGAGAATGGCTTGATAATCAGCATATTTATCCCCGCATCCGGGGTGAATTTGATGACAGCGCCCTGATGAAAGCCTTTGGCCAGACTGGCACGGGCATTTTTATTGCCCCCACGGTTATTGCTGGCGAGGTCAGCAAGCAGTATAGCGTTCAGGTCATTGGTGAAAGCCGTGAAATCCAGGAACAGTTCTACGCTATCTCGGTCGAGCGTAAAATTTCCCACCCGGCGGTAGCCGCCGTCACCGAAACGGCGCGGGAGTGGCTGCAATTTAAATAAGGGTAAGCCCTTGAAAAATAATAAAAAAACCCCATATAGAGGAGACATCGTGGCTAATTTTTGCTCAGAATTCAGGTAAATACCATATAAGTTCAGTCTGATATAGCATTTTACATTATATCCTGATAAAATTAGTCAACTTTTAGGATTTCTGATTCAATTTAATTTTTAGCAAGGTAATAACTATGGAAGCAATCGTAGACGGTAAAACAATCAAGCTCTCTGAAGCTGGCTGGCTGGAGAACCTGGATGAATGGAGTGAAGAGCTGGCAAAGCAAATCGCGGTCAATGAAAAAATTGGTGAACTGACCCAGGAACACTGGGACATTATCAATACAGCCCGTGACTATTTTCTCGAAAATGGTTCAGTCTGTGAGCCACGTAAATTCTCCAAGATTCTCAAGGACAAATATGGCAAGGATCGTTCCAGCCAGAAGTACATTTACTCCCTGTTCCCAACAGGCCTGATTAAATGTGCCAACAAGATCGCTGGCCTGCCTCGTCCCAAAGGCTGTAGCTAAGCACAGCGAATACAGAAAAGCCCGGTTTAATACCGGGCTTTTTTTTGCCTGCCTCGACAGTGAATATAGGATTTCAGCCTGATCTTTCTTATACTTGTTCCATCAACAATAAAAAGGATGGAGTCATGGCCAAATTCCCCTCGCATGAAGAACAGATTCGACTCTCACACGCGGTGCTGATTCACCAGGTTGTGCATGCCTGTCAGAATGAAACCGCGAAGCAACAGCTCAAGCCCATGCTGGATATGGCAAGCCAGCAGAACTGGCATGAACTGGTGGCGGCCATTAACAAGATTGTTGCTGGTGAACGTGGTGATGAATTACTCAACGGTCTCGATGATGAGGACACGGTGATTATAAAAAGCATTCTGATGGGATTGCAGAACCCGGCCAGCCTGCCCGAGGTGCAGCAACAGGCCGATCCCACCATGGCCGCGCCGGGGCTGGCGGCCATGATCAATGCTGCCTGCCGTGGTGATGCCCAGGCATTGCAGGCCGCCTCGTTTATGGCAGATCAGATGACCAATACCCAGGGCGATATGCGCCAGCTTGGCGGTATTATGAAAAAACTGATTGATGGTGAACGAGATCCGGATGTGCTGTGCAAGAAGATGACGGCGAATGGCCGACAACTGGTAATGCAACTACTGGATGAACTTGGCAAACTCGATAGCCACTAAAATAGTAACAGGGGAGAATAAAAATGAAACGACTTAACCCGCTTTACCTGCTTGTCTTTTTACTTTTTTCAGCAACCTCGATGGCGGATGAATCACTGACCGTCACAACCAAACGTTTAAAAATGGAAACCGCCCTGCGTATTGCCCAGGCCGCAATTAAAGAGTGTCGCAAGCAGGGAGTACAGGTTGCGGTTACCGTGGTTGATCGTAGTGGCCATGCCCAGGTAGTGCTGCGTGATGTACTGGCAATGGACATTACCCTGCCCATCAGTAAACAAAAAGCACATACTGCCATGGCCTTTAATACTGCCCTGTCGAAAATGGAAGATCGTTTTACCAGGCCTTTTACCGTGGGTAAACTCGATGGACTGATCATTGCTGCCGGTGGTATTCCGATTAATATTGGTGGTGCTATTCTTGGTGGTATTGGTGTCAGTGGCGCACCCTCCGGTACGACCGATGAAAAATGCGCTATCGCCGGGCTTGAAGCCGTGCGTGACGACCTGGAAATGGAATAAAAATACTCCCCTTTCATCGTTTTCTTTCTGCTAACATGGATAACGATGAAAAGCCTGTTAAAACATAAAAAGTTATCCTTGCTGGCAGGCATCGGCCTGCTAGCAATCCTGTTGCAAATCTTCCCCGGTAGTGACAGTGCTGAAATTCCCCCTCCACTGGCGCTGGATCAGAAAACTCTGGATCATCTGTTATCAGAGAAAATTGACTATCGCCACCAGGTTAAGCCCCTGCTGGATAAGCGCTGTGTGGTCTGTCATGGTTGTTATGATGCACCCTGCCAGTTGAAACTTTCCTCCAGTGAAGGTCAGCAGCGTGGCGCCAGCAAGACAAGAGTCTATGAGCCACGCCGCATCGAAAGAATCGATCCAACTCGTCTATTTATCGATGCAAAAACACCACAGCAGTGGCGAGAAAAGGGCTTTTATCCGATCTTAAATGAAAAAAATAATAACACTAAAGATAACCTGCAATATTCCCTGCTTTACCAGATGCTGTTACTGAAACAGCAACACCCGCAACCTGCAACAACAAAATTACCAGAAGACTTCAGCCTTGAGCTTGACCGAAAGCAGTCCTGTCCCCGAATTGGTGAGTTCAATCGGTTTCGCCGAGACCATCCTCTCTGGGGTATGCCTTATGCCATGCCCGGCCTGGATAAAGCACAACACCAGTTACTTGTTAGCTGGCTGGCCCAGGGGGCAAAAGTCCCTGCAGCTCAACCCGTTTCGCCTGAACTGCAACAACAAATCAATCACTGGGAGCAGTTTCTAAACCAGCCAGATAACCGGCACAAGCTGGTCAGCCGTTATCTTTATGAACACCTGTTCCATGCGCATCTTCATTTTAAAGGCTCATCACCACGCCAGTTTTTCCGTCTGATTCGCTCCCACACTGCGCCCGCCAGCCCGGCCGATGAAATTGCCACTGAACGCCCCACCGATGCACCGGGGGTAAAAGACTTTTATTATCGTATCATTCCCTATCAGGCAACGATCGTTATCAAGAATCACCTGGTCTATGAACTCTCTGAACGCCGGATGCAACGCTTCAATGAGCTGTTCTTTAAACCCGATTACAGAGTTAACACACTACCGCCTTATAACAAGGAAAATGCCTTTAATCCTTTCGAGGTATATGCCGCTATTCCTGCGGTTTCCCGTTATCGCTTTATGCTGGATGATGCAGCATTTTTTATCGATGGCTTTATCAAGGGGCCGGTCTGCCGCGGACAACTGGCGCTGAATGTGATCGAAGATCGCTTCTGGGTCGTCTTCTTTGATCCGGACAAGCCCATCATTACCAATGACAGTCATTTTTTGCAGCAAATGGCACCTCAACTGCAATTACCGGAAGATCTCAACAAGAACCTGGATATCTTCCGCATCTGGACCGATTACTGGAAAGGCCAGCTACAGTACATGGAAAGTAAACAGAACTGGCTGCAGAAAATCGGCCCGTACCGGCTTGAAAGCGCCATGAACTATATCTGGGATGGTGATGGCCACAATCCGGCAGCAGCACTGACCGTGTTCCGTCACTTTGACAGCGGCTCGGTAGCCTATGGCCTGCTGGGCGATGATCCGGAAACCACCTGGATCATCGACTTCCCGCTGTTTGAACGTATTCATTACCTGCTGGTTGCCGACTTCAATATCTTTGGCAATATCGGTCATCGCCTCAGCACCCGTATCTACATGGACTTTCTACGTATGGAAGGTGAAGATGCCTTTCTTGCCTTCCTCCCAGCCAGCAAGCGCAAGGCAATTCGTGATCAGTGGTATATCGGCCAACGCGAAGATATTAAAAAGCTGTTTGCTGCACCACAACAATGGTTAAGCAAGGAGCTGGTTACCGGTTACAAAACCAGCCAACCGCAACACGAACTGAACCAGCACATCCAGCGCCATATGAAAAAGATTAAGCCTGTTGCAACAAACATGAACCATTGTGGTGGCACTGATTGCCATTCTTCTCTGGATAATAACCTGCAAAAGAAAGTGGATCAGGCCATGCAAAAAATTGCGCAACTCAAAGGCGCACAACTGCATGCCTTTCCTGATGTTGCCTTTGTGCGGGTAGAAACCGGGCAACACCACACCGATATGGCTTATACCCTAATCCGTAACAAGGCATATAAGAATGTCACTTCTTTTCTTGCCGATGCACGGGAACGGGATCGGGCCGATATCGAAAAAGATACCATGACCGTGGTCAACTGGCTGGAAGGCTTTTATCCCAACTTCTTTTTTAAAGTCCACATCGATGAAATAGAAGAATTTGCCCATCTCTGTGCTGCAATAAAAAACAGGGAAGATTATACCCGGTTTGTGGATCGCTACGGCGTGCGTCGTACCAACCCGGCTTTCTGGGAGATGGCAGACTGGTTCCAGGATAGACAGTTACATGACAAACCACTGCAGGCCGGTTTATTCGACCTTAACCGCTACCACAACCTTTAATCAGCCGAATAATAACCGCCATAGTTCAATTAGCCCCCGAATAATGATCGTTACTACCGAAAAGTAAAGATAAATCATGGGTGG
>JALUTJ010000446.1 GCA_027057985.1 Chromatiales bacterium | reverse complement strand
TGCTATGGATGTTCTTTGACAATGCAACTGAAGTCAGTGCCGGCAAAGGCGGTGGCTATTAGTTTTGCCACTATATTAAGCCCCGATCCAGCCGTCGATAGCCAATGGCCTCGCTGATATGAGCAACGCTGATATTGTCCTCACGATTTAAATCGGCAATGGTGCGAGCCACTTTTAGGATACGGTTGTGGGATCGGGCCGATAAGCCAAGGCGTTCTACCGCTTCTTCAAGCAGGGCGGTGGCATGGCTGTCGAGCAAACAGAATGCTTTAATCTCCCGGCTGCCAAGCTGTGCATTGACCTTGCCGGCACGTGCGATCTGTAACTGGTAAACCTCTTCTACCCGTTCGCGCACGCTGGCACTGCTTTCTTCTTTATGATCTGCTTTTTGTATTTCGCTGAGGGAGACGGTGGGTACCTCGATATGCATATCGATGCGATCCAGCAGGGGCCCGGAGATGCGTGAGCGATAACGCTGTACCTGTTCCGGCGTGCAGTGGCAGCGGCCACTGGGATGGCCGAGGTAGCCGCAGGGGCAGGGATTCATCGCCGCAACCAGCTGGAAACGAGCCGGGAACTCAGCCTGGCGACTGGCACGCGAAATCATAATGCGCCCCGACTCCATGGGTTCGCGTAACACTTCAAGCACATGGCGGCTGAACTCGGGCAACTCATCAAGAAATAAAACACCGTGATGGGCCAGTGAAATTTCACCCGGCTGGGGCCGGCTGCCACCGCCCACCAGCGCTACCGCAGAGGCGGTGTGATGCGGTGCGCGGAAGGCACGTTGCTTCCATTGTCTGAAATCAAAGCCCTGATGACTGATGGACTGGATCGCCGCGCTTTCGAGGGCTTCTTTTTCACTCATCGCTGGCAGAATACCGGGCAGGCGTGTTGCCAGCATGGTCTTTCCGGTGCCGGGAGGGCCCAGAAGGAGAAGGTTATGACCGCCGGCAGCGGCAATTTCCAGTGCCCGGCGGGCATGGTGCTGACCAACCACATCGGCCAGGTCTTCAACCTCCTGTTCTGCCATAACAGGCGCTTTGGATTGAAACGGCTGAGTTTCTAACTCGGAAATTGGCATCTGGGGATTGAGGCGGGCACAGACTTCGAGCAGGTGCTGGCAGGGCAGAAAGTCCAGCCCACTGACCAGCGCGGCCTCGTCCGCATTTTCCATTGGCAGTACCAGGGTGCGATCCTTATCACGGCATTGCAGCGCGGTAGATAAAATACCGCGTACCGGGCGCAGTTCGCCACCGAGTGCCAGTTCACCCACGAATTCGTATTTTTTGAGTGCTTCGACGGGAATTTGTCCTGCCGCCGCAAGTATGCCAATGGCCACAGGTAGATCGAAACGCGCCCCTTCTTTTGGTAAATCGGCAGGTGCGAGATTAATGGTGATGCGTTTGGCCGGAAACTCGAACTGGCTATTGATAATAGCGGCGCGGACGCGGTCGCGGCTTTCTTTTACCTCGGTATCGGCAAGACCAACGATAGAGAGACCGGGCAGGCCATTGGCGAGATGAACTTCAATCTGGACCGCGGGGGCCTGTATGCCCACCAGGGCGCGGCTGTGTACAGTGGCAAGTGACATGGCTTCCTTTCCTTGTGATGCCGAAGTTAAAAATAAATTTACGTGATTCTGCTTATACGCTCAAGTGCTGTTCGAGTTGTTGTAGTTTCTTTTCCAGCGCATCCACTTTGCTGCGGGTTTTTTGTAATACCGCGGTCTGGATATCAAAGTCGTGGCGAGTAACGATATCCATTTTCTTCAGTGCCATCGCCAGGGCTTCCTTGAGGCTGTCCTGGATTTCTTCATTGAGCGGGCTGATCCCGGTGGGCAGATTTTTCAGTACGTTCTGCACCAGGTTGTCGATATCAGGTATTTGCATATTGTTAGCTCTTTGCGGTTGAATGACTATGTTGCACATCTATTTTACACAAAATCACCTCGTTTTGTGTGCAAACGCGTAGTTTCTGGTAACAGAATGGGTAAAATAAGCGCTGAAAATCAATAATAGATGGGGATGTGAAATGAAGAAGAAAATTCTTGCCGTTATGTTACTACCACTGGGCCTGCTGGCCTCGCAGCCTGTCTTTGCCAGTGAAGATTCTGCCTATGCCGCGCTTGCAACCAACTATGTGTTCCGTGGTCAGACTCTGACAAATGACGGGCTGGCGATTCAGGGTGGCTATGACATTAAGCAGGACAAGAGTGATAACGGCTGGTATGCCGGTGCCTTTGCCTCCAATGTGACCACAGGCTTACGCCTGGACCTGGGTGCTGGCTGGCGTGGCACCTTTGGTAAGCAGAAGAACCTGGGCTATGACGTCGGGCTGGTACTCTATAAATATACCAATACCAGTGTTTACAATGATGTAAATGAATTCTATGCCGGCTTTAGCTACGAAACCGCTTATGCAAAACTGTTTTTTGGCAGTGGTGCGGGTGTCAGCAGTTATACCTATCTCGATGTGGGAGCATCTTTCGTGGTGATGAAGGATATCGACCTCGATGCTCACTATGGTCGTTATCTTAACAGTGGTGTCAATGATCTCTCGGCGGCACTGAGCCTGGATGTACGCGGGTATGATCTGAGCATGGGGCTGAGCTATGAAGATCAGGCACCGAAAAATGAACTCAAGTTCTATGTCACCGTGAAAAAGACCTTCGATATCTAAACCAACGGAACCTGCCGCGAAACCGTAACGGTAGGCCAGTTCAAGCAAAGCGGAGCCAGCAAAATGCTGGTTCCGTCGCGTTGCTCCTTGAGTCAACCTGCAGCTGATCTGCTATTAACAGGTCATTGCGTTCTTTGCGCTGAGACTTGCTACCGGCGACTCCCACACTAAAATTAGCGTTTTCTTAATTGCACCAAAACTGTGCATTATGGTGGTGCATAGATCAAAATAGTGCACGCAAATTGTGCGTACCGACCCGGTTAATTTTATATCTTATTGAAATATAAAGTATTTTTGTTTTGGCACAGCCTGTGCACTATAGCCTGTTACTAACTAAATACCCTATATTTTGAGGAAGGTATAAAAATGACTAAATTACACAAAATCATTGCTGCTTCTTTATTAGCATCTGCAGCAACAACTGGTTCAAATGCAGTTTTAGCTGGCTCTTCGTTAACAGCTAACGTTGGTATGACTTCTAACTACATCTGGCGTGGTGCGACTCAAACTAAAGATGGTTCTGCTGTTTCTGGCGGTATCGATTATGAGCACGAATCAGGTGCTTATGTTGGTCTTTACACTTCAAACGTGAGCTGGACAACGACACCGGGTTATGAGCAGGACCTGTATGCCGGTTACAAGTTTGCTGCCGGTCCTGTTGATCTGGATGTGGGGTATATTTCTTATGCCTACCCACTTTCAACCAGTGATAGCTTCAGCGAAGTTTATCTGAATGCTGGCTATGACATGTTCTCTGCTGGTATTGCTATCGATTCAGTTAACAAGAGCACATACGTCAGCCTTGGAGCCAGCTTTGAAGTGAAAAAAGATCTGACTCTGGGTGTAACTCTGGGTAGTTTTGATTTTACAGGTTCTGCCAATGATTACACTCACTACCAGTTAAGCCTGTCTAAAGGTGATTTCACTTTCGCTATCGATGACACCAATCAGACTGGTGCAGCAGGTACACCTCGTATGTCCGTTTCATGGGGTCAGAGCTTCGATCTGTAAGATATAAAAAAACCGCCTGCTACGAGAGTAGCAGGCACTTTCTAATTTTAACCAAGGAGCGTAATGATGAAATTGGTAATGGCTATTATCAAACCTTTCAAGCTCGATGATGTGCGTGAAGCACTGTCAGAAATCGGCGTGCAAGGCATTACAGTGACTGAAGTAAAGGGTTTTGGCCGACAGAAAGGTCACACCGAACTTTACCGCGGTGCTGAATACGTGGTGGATTTTCTGCCTAAAGTAAAAATCGAAGCTGTTGTTGCAGATGACCTGGTAGACCAGGTTATCGAAGGCATTCAGAAATCGGCTCATTCCGGCAAGATCGGTGATGGCAAGATTTTTGTTTCCAGTATTGAACAGGCTGTTCGCATTCGCACCGGCGAGTCCGGCGACGAAGCATTATAATTGGGGGAGTAGAACAAGATGGAAAATCAAATTTTTCAACTTCAGTATGCCATGGATACCTTTTACTTCCTGGTAATGGGTGCCCTGGTTATGTGGATGGCAGCAGGTTTTGCCATGCTCGAAGCGGGCCTGGTCCGTTCTAAAAACACCACGGAAATTCTGACCAAGAACGTGGTTCTGTTTGCAATTGCCTGTACCGCCTATCTGGTTGTCGGTTATGACATTATGTATGACGGTGGCATATTCTTAAAAGATATCGCCCTGGATGGTGCTTCTAGCGCAGATGCCTTAACTGCTTCTGTACTTAAAGAATCTGCTGAAGCCAAGTTCGATGGTGATTCTGTTTATTCAAATGCTTCTGACTTCTTCTTCCAGGTGGTATTCGTTGCGACTGCAATGTCTATCGTTTCTGGCGCGGTTGCTGAACGTATGAAGTTATGGGCGTTTATCGTATTTGCTATCGTCATGACAGCCTTTATCTACCCAATGGAAGGTAACTGGACATGGGGCGGCGGTTCTGTATTCGGTATGTATAGCCTGGGTGATGACTATGGCTTCTCTGACTTTGCCGGTTCCGGTATCGTTCACCTTGCCGGTGCAGCGGCTGCATTAGCTGGCGTACTGTTACTTGGTGCTCGTAAGGGCAAGTATGGGCCTAACGGTGAAATCAACGCGATTCCAGGTGCAAACCTGCCATTAGCGACACTGGGTACCTTTATCCTGTGGATGGGCTGGTTTGGCTTTAACGGTGGTTCTGTACTGAAACTGGGCGATATCGCCAATGCCAACTCTGTTGCCATGGTATTTTTGAATACTAATGCAGCGGCCGCCGGTGGTGTCATTACTGCGCTGATCGTTGCTCGCCTGTTATTCGGCAAGGCTGATTTAACCATGGCCCTGAACGGTGCCCTGGCTGGTCTGGTAGCGATTACTGCTGAACCTTCAACACCAACTCCACTTGCTGCCACGCTGATTGGTGCTGCTGGTGGTGCGCTGGTTGTGTTCTCTATCCTGACCCTGGACAAGATGAAGATCGATGATCCGGTGGGTGCTATTTCTGTGCACGGTGTTGTTGGTATCTGGGGTCTGATGGCAGTACCTCTGACAAATGCTGATACAACTTTCGGTGGTCAGATTGCCGGTATGTTAACTATCTTCGTCTGGGTATTCGTTGTCAGCTTCGTGACCTGGTACATCATCAAGCTGGTGATGGGCATTCGTGTTAGCGAAGAAGAAGAGTTCGAAGGAACTGACCTTTCTGAGTGTGGTATGGAAGCATACCCGGAATTTACAGGTTCACGTGGTTCTGGCCTGTAATTCAGTAAGGTAAAACTTGCAAAACCTAAGGGCGTTGATATATTCAACGCCCTTTTTTTTATTCCGATAATAAAGTTTTAATAGGCGCGAAGCATGATATCGGAAACAAGGCGGAAGGCATTTTGCCAGTCTTCCAGTTCGTCATTGCTTAAGCTGTGGTTGGCTGCCTTGCTGGCCGTTTCGGTAATATTCTGAACAAAGATGTCATACATCTCAGCCGAAATATTTTTATCAAGATGTAGTTGACCCAGATTGACCAGTTCATCTTCAAGCTGATCGATAAATTCGATACCATTTATGACGTTATCGAGCATGGTAAGCAGCTTGGATTTCTGCAAAGCCATGTTATCAGAGAAAGCCGCACGGGTTTCTGGAAACTGGCCGAACAGGTTTTCGTAGAACTGATCCACGAAATAATCAACTCCCTGCTCCTGCTTCACTTTTTGCCAGCAGAATTTTACATTCTCCGGGTTGATGGCGATGGCAGTACTCATCGTTTATTATGGCTTCCATCGCAGAAAGGCGGGTTCTGAGTCTTTTTACAGCCACAGAGACTATAGGTTCTTTTTTCTGTTATGGTAAATTGAACAGGCTGAAAGTCTGTGCCCTGGTGAGAGCCATCACAGAAGGGCTGGTTTTTTGATCGACCACAGGTGCAAAACCAGTAATCGCCAACATCCAGTTCGACGGTATAAGGGAAATCCTGTGGGCTTTCTGGTTTGGAATCTGACATAGTGACCTCTTGCTTGTTATTAAATCATTGTTATTGGTACTAGTTATAGCAGTCAGCCCGGTATAAATAAAGACTATTTAAAGTATGACAATTTTACGACTTGAGCATTTCAGGGTAGCGCAGCTTGAAGCATTTGATTTATGTACGGAAAATGAAATCGTCTGCCTTTCTGGACCATCGGGCAGCGGTAAAACATTACTCTTGCGTGCGATTGCCGATCTTATCGAGCACGGTGGCGAAGCCTGGCTGGATGACATGGCCTGCAGCCGTATAAGCCCGGTAAAGTGGCGCAGTCTTGTGGGTTATCTACCGGCGGAAAGTGCTTGGTGGTATGACAGTGTTGGTGAGCATTTCATAAACCGGCAAAGCCCGTACCTTGAAGCGTTGAATATGCCAGCGGACAGTCTCAACTGGCAGGTTTCTCGTTGCTCCAGTGGTGAGCGGCAACGACTGGCACTGGCAAGGCTATTACAGAACCAGCCCAGGGCCCTGCTGCTGGATGAAGCCACGGCGAGTCTGGATCCTGTGAGTGTGCAGGCGGTGGAAACATTAATAAAGGAATACGTGCAGCAAAACCAGGCGACGGTGATCTGGGTCAGTCATGATGCGGCACAGGCAAAACGCGTGCGGCAGCGACAGCTTGAGATACAGGGGAACCGGGTTATCGAGGTGGCGCTATGAACGTGATTGCACTTTCGACTCTGGATTTGTCCATGGCAGCCGTGCTGGTCATCATACTGGCGTTGTTATCTATCGTATTGCGTTTAAAACTGGCTTCACGAATCATCATTGCCGCAATACGCACCGTGGTGCAGCTGATGCTGATTGGGCTGGTGCTAAAAGCGCTGTTTGCAACCGAGAGTCTGTTATGGGTGAGCCTGCTGGCAGTGATCATGCTGCTAGTCGCGGGGCGTGAAGTGATGGCGCGGCAGCAACGCCGCTTTGGTGGCCTGTGGGGTTATGGACTGGGGACGCTGTCGATGTTTATTTCCTCTTTTACCCTGACCATTTATGCTTTGATCGTGGTGGTGGGGACGGATCCGTGGTACACGCCACAATATGCCATTCCGCTGTTAGGTATGATGCTGGGAAATACCATGAACGGGGTGGCGCTGGCGCTGGATCGGCTCAGTAACGGCGCCTGGCAACAACGTACGATCATTGAAGGCAGGCTCATGCTGGGTCAGGACTGGCACACCGCCATCAGCGATATTACGCGTGACAGTGTGCGTACCGGGTTGATACCGATTATCAATGCCATGGCGGCGGCCGGTATAGTCAGTCTGCCGGGGATGATGACCGGTCAGATTCTGTCCGGTACCGAGCCGGTGGAAGCGGTGAAGTACCAGATATTGATCATGTTTCTGATCACGGCAGGAACCGGTTTTGCCGCAATGCTGGCGACCTGGATAGGGGCAAGACACCTGTTTGATGAGCGGCAAAGACTGCGACTGGAGCGCTTAACCAGCAATACAGCTTAAGGAATGGGAATAAGACGATGATCAATTCAGCTGCATTAATATTGGCTGGCCTGTTATTGAGTCTGGAAGTTATAGCCACGCCTATCTATAAATGGGTGGATGAAGATGGCCAGGTGCATTACGGTTTAAAGCCATTAGCAAAAGATGCCACCGAGGTAAAAATCCGTGATCGTTATATTGATTCGGGAACGGAAAAACCCGCTGCGACAACGCAGGAGCGTGTCGAGCGACAAAAACGATTCGTTGATGCACTGAAAGCCGAAGAAAAATCAATCCGGGATGAAAAAGCAAAAAAGGATGAAGAGGAAAATCAGCGTTTTTTGCGATGCGTCGCGGCAAGAAACCAGCTAAAACGCGCAGAGCAGTCGGCGGCGTTATATAATAAGGATAAACAGGGTAACCGGGTGATACTGACCGATGCCCAGCATAAAAAATACATGCAACAGGCCCGAGCGCGGGTTGCAAAGTGGTGTGAATAATTCAAGAGGTTGTAAGTGATGGATAAAATTCTGGTGGAACAACACGCGTCATCCATGAAGCTGGATGTGATGGGGGTTTATGATTGGGCAACATGGGAAAAAGAGGTTTCCGAATTTCCATGGACTTACCAGATGACAGAAACCTGTTACATTATCGAGGGCAAGGCCATTGTGACTCCGGATGATGGTGAGCCGGTAACGATTCAGCAGGGTGACCT
>JALUTJ010000445.1 GCA_027057985.1 Chromatiales bacterium | reverse complement strand
GTTTTTCGATGTCAACAGAACGATCGGGGTGTGGCGGTATTCAGGGATAATCCGGATTCGACCGGTAAGCTCAAAGCCATCCATATCATCCAGATACAGGGCAAGACAGATACAGTCAATTTTTTCCTTATCCAGAATTTGCAGTGCTTCTTCACCAGTGGCACAAAATGCGTGCTCGATACCAGTATCTTCAAGGATAACCTCGATCATTTCCTGGAACAGCGTTACCCTGTCGATAATGAGTGTTTTCAAAAAAGAACCCCGGAGACAAAAAAAGCATCATAACCTTATAATGCGTATTCTTATTATAGTCTATTGATTTAGCAGCCACTGTCGCTATTATTAGCATCAGGTAAAATTATTCATAATAAGTATTAACCCTTAGCTGTTGTCCAGCCAGATTTTATATTAGTATTTAAGCAGAACCTGATATTATTCACCTATTCATCAACCGAACGAAGAGAACATTATGAGCCAACATTACGACCTTTTAGCCATTGGCGCCGGTAGCGGCGGCCTTTCTGCTGCGGAACGTGCCGCGGAGTACGGCAGGAAAACTGCCGTTATCGAGAACAAGACCGTCGGTGGTACCTGTGTCAATATTGGCTGTGTGCCGAAAAAAGTCATGTGGTTTGCCTCGGAAGTCGCCGGGGCCATCCACGATGCCAAAGGCTATGGCTTTGATGTCAGCCTCAATCATTTTGACTGGGGCAAGCTGGTCGAGGCGCGGCAAAACTATATAAAGGGAATAACCGACTGGTACGGTAACTACCTCAAGGATTCCAATATCGACTTTATTCAGGGCACGGCAAAATTCGTCGATGCTCATACCATCGAGGCGGGTGGCCAGACCTACACCGCGGATCACATCGTGATTTCACCGGGGGGTTATCCCATCGTGCCGGATATTCCGGGTGCCGAACATGGCATTACCTCTGATGGCTTCTTTGCCCTGAACGAGCAACCACATCGAGTCGCCGTTGTCGGTGCCGGTTATATCGCGGTAGAGCTGGCCGGTGTACTCAACGGTCTTGGTAGCGAGGTTTCCATGTTACTCCGGCGTGAACATTTCCTCGGCAGTTTCGATGCTATGCTGCGCGACACGCTGATGGAAGACATGGTCAATGCCGGGGTCAACCTGATGACAAAGATCAATGTCGAAAAAGTCGAGAAGAAAGAGAATGGTAAACTTTGTGCCTATTGCCAGGGTGGCATTATCCTGGATGATCTCGATGCACTGATCTGGGCCATTGGCCGCGCACCCAATACCGCGCCACTGGAACTGAGTAATGCCGGTGTTAACTATGACGACAAGGGCTATATCCCGGTGGATGAATTCCAGCAAACCAATGTAGATGGCGTTTATGCCGTGGGTGATGTTATTGGCAAGCAGCAACTGACACCGGTTGCCATTGCTGCGGCACGTCGTCTTTCCGATCGTCTGTTTAATAATATGCCTGATCGCAGGCTTAACTACGATAACATTCCCACCGTGATGTTTAGCCATCCACCGATTGGCACCATTGGCCTGACTGAGGAAGAAGCGCGTGCGCAGCATGGTGATGCGGTAAAAGTCTACCAGACCAGCTTTACTGCCATGTACCATGCCATGGTTGAACACAAACAGACTACCGCCATGAAACTGGTTTGTGTTGGTGCCGATGAAAAAGTGGTTGGCTGTCATATTATTGGCAAGGGTGCCGATGAAATGTTACAGGGCTTTGGTGTTGCCATTCGCATGGGAGCCACCAAGAAGGATTTCGACAATGTTGTTGCCATTCACCCAACCAGTTCAGAAGAGCTGGTAACCATGCGCTAACAGGTCATGACTATACGCACCTTCGATGGTATTGAACCACGAATTCACGCCAGTGTTTTCGTGGATGATACCGCGCTGGTGCTAGGTGATGTCCATATCGGCAAAGACAGTTCTGTCTGGCCCATGACCGTGATCCGCGGTGATGTCAATCAGATCCGAATCGGTGAAAACACCAATATCCAGGATGGCAGTGTACTGCATGTTACCCATGATGGCCCTTATAACCCCGGCGGCTATGATCTTGTCATTGGCAATAATGTTACCGTGGGTCACAAGGTTATCCTGCATGGATGCCATGTGCATGACAACTGCCTCATCGGCATGGGTGCAACCATAATGGACGGGGCAGTGATCGAAACGAACAGCCTGATCGGCGCCGGCTCGCTGGTAACACCGGGAAAAAGGCTTGAAGCCGGTTACCTGTGGATGGGCAGTCCCGCCCGCAAGATACGTAAACTTAGCGAAGAAGAAATCGAATCCCTCGCCTATTCAGCCAAAAGCTATATAGAGCTTAAAAACAGACACCTGGTTTAACAAGTCACTTGTATAGTCCATGCAGCTGGATAATAGCTTCTTTGCCGCCGATGCCTGCCAGGTTGCCCGTAATCTTCTGGGCAAAGTTATCCGCCATCGTGTAAATGGTCGCTGGCTGGCAGCGCAGATTATTGAAACCGAGGCCTATTACCTCGAAGACAGGGCCAGTCATTCATCACTTGGCTATAGCGAAAAACGCAAAGCAATGTTTATGCCCCCTGGAACAATCTATATGTACTATGCCCGTGGCCATGATTCTTTTAATATC
>JALUTJ010000444.1 GCA_027057985.1 Chromatiales bacterium | reverse complement strand
TCGCTGGAAGAATTTCAGTCCTTTGTGGCCAAGCTCCTGTATTAGATCCAGCACCATCTAGCGCTCCCCGTCCGCAAGCAGATCTTCGGCATAATCATTGGCCGGGTAATGGAACGGTACCGGGCCATCCGGCAGGCCATTGAGAAATTGCTGTGCCCATTCCGAATCTGACTGATGCAGTGCCTCGGTACTGCCATGCGCCACGACCTTGCCGCCGGATAACAGGTAGATGGTATCGGCTATCGAAGAGGCTTCCTCGATATCATGCGAGACTACTATGCTGGTGAGTCCCAGCGCGTCGTTCATTTCCCGGATCAGTCTGACCAGCACGCCCATAGAGATGGGATCCTGACCGGTAAAGGGTTCATCGTACATCATCATCATTGGATCCAGCGCAATCGCCCGCGCCATGGCAACACGGCGTGCCATGCCGCCGGATAACTCGCTGGGCATCAGCTGCCGCGCCCCTCGTAGGCCGACCACCTGTAACTTCATGGTCACCAGGGTACGAATCATTTTTTCAGAGAGCCGGGTATGTTCACGAATGGGGAAGGCTACATTATCGTAAACATCCATATCGGTGAGCAGGGCACCGTTCTGAAACAGCATGCCCATGCGCTTGCGTAATTCGAACAGGCCTTTACGGTTTAAACCAGTCACCTCGATGCCATCCACCTTGATACTGCCGGAAAGCGGTTTGAGCTGACCACCAATAAGACGTAACAGGGTCGTTTTGCCGGTACCACTGGGGCCCATTATGGCCGTGACCTTGCCACGCTCGATATCGATATCGATATCATCGAAGATCAGGCGATCACCCCGGGCAAAGCTGAGATTGCGAATTTCTACCAGTGGTGTTGAAGAAGCTGTCATAGCTATGATTCTACCCGGCTTGCAGTCTGTTGCAATAAGAAATCATCGTATCGGTTCATGTTATAGCAAATTAAGAATCACATCGGCATTACGCATTTTTTCGATAGAAGGCGGCTGACCGTCGAGGCAAAGGACACTGATACAGTTTTCCGCTGACAGCGAGAGGCAGCCCTCCACTACCTGCCGCAACCCCGGCATATCCAGCTTTTCATCGTCACAGCGGCAAATCGCAACCTTACCGGCATGGATGGCAGGATCCGGCTGCCCTTCCCCGTTCCAGAGCCGGGCCACCCGATGCTGCTGCAAAAAAGCCCCTAACGAGGTGGGTAAATCGTGCGCAAGCGAATCAACGCAGGCGGCAGTGAGTTTTGTTATCGCCTGCAGGCTCTGCTGAATCACTGCTTCCCCTGCTTCGCAATCGAGCTGTAGTACCACGGCCAGACATAACTCACCCAGAGCCTCGATATTCTGTTTGGCCCTGCTCTGCCGGCTATCGAGCCATGCCGAAAGGGGCAATTCGAGGACAAAACGAAATGTCTCCACCACTTCATCCTGCCAGTCTTGCAGATTATCCTGCGGTAACCAGGCATCAGCCGGCAGGTAGACGACTGGAAATTCATTGGCATAAAAACCCAGCTGCCAGTCCTGCGGCAATTCTTCGTCATAAAAACTCTGCTGCCACTGTGGGTATTGCCAGCCACAGCTACCAATCAGGACGCGATGTGTTTCTACCGACATGTTTCCCCTCTTTCGGTGATAAAAATCGTGTTATTGAAGCGATTTTGAAATATGATTACGCTTCAGTCAGATGTGGATTATGCCAGAATATGAGCAATGTGATTCAATTTAAAAAGCCCCGCTTAAAAGACAAGTTCAAGGGACGCAGCCTGTGCAAAAGTGGTTTCCACAAGTGGCAGGTGGTCGAAACCCCGTTTGATGTCCGGCAGGGCAAACTGGTAACTCGCTACCAGTGTTCGCGCTGTGGCCAGACGAAAACCGAAACTAGATAAATGATAGTTTACAGAACCTTAAAGCTGTTTTACAAACTTGCCTTACTGTTACTGCTGTCAGTAATGACAGGCTGTGCCAGTGTGCCCGGCGGTCCCACCGAGGGTGATCCGTTTGAATCTTATAACCGGGCCATGTTCAGTTTTAATGAAGCACTGGATGATAATATCCTCTACCCGATTGCCGATGGCTATGACAGGGTGATGCCCGGCCCGGTAAAAACCGGCGTTTCGAATTTTTTCAATAATATCGATGACCTGTTCGTGATTATCAATGATATTCTGCAGTTCAAGTTTAAACAGGCACTCCAGGATACTTCACGGGTTTTCTTTAACTCGACCATTGGCCTGTTTGGCCTTATCGATGTGGCAACCCCCATGGGCATGCCAAAACACAATGAGGACTTTGGCCAGACCCTTGCCGTTTGGGGTGTAGGCAAAGGACCTTATGTCATTCTGCCATTTTTTGGTTCACGCACCCTGCGCGGCGTGGGTGGTTTTGCGTTAGAAAGTTACTATGATCCAGTTTATACCATACAGGATGTACCCAGTCTTTATGGTACCGTCACCGTGCGGGTCATCGATGATCGTTACCACCTGTTAAAGGCGGGCCGTATCGTCGATAAGGCTGCACTGGACAAGTATTCTTTTATTCGTGATGCCTATCTGCAAAACCGGCTCAACCTGATTTATGATGGCAACCCACCACATCAGGATGAACCTTTGCCCGAGAGTAATGAAGAAGATTTACAACTTGAAAATGAACTTGAGCTTGAACTGGACAAGTCACTCAGGTAAACCCCTTTATCAGCGGTATATATAAAGAGTACAGGCGTGGAACAGAATATTTTACTTTCGGTCATGGCAATTATTATTGGCTTTGGCTTACTGGTGTGGGGTGCAGAACGTTTTGTTCATGGTGCCGCGGCCATTGCCAGAAACCTTGGCATATCACCGCTTATTATTGGTCTTACCGTGGTGGGCATAGGCACCTCGGCACCGGAAATACTGATTTCAATCGTAGCAGCCTGGCAGGGTAATCCCGAGCTTGCGGTCGGTAACGCACTGGGTTCCAATATCACCAATATCGCGCTGGTACTGGGTGTGACCGCGATGGTGATTCCCCTGAGTGTGCGTTCTGAAACCCTGCAACGAGAGTATCCCATTATGTTCATGGTGATGCTTGTCGCGCTGGTCCTGGTGATCGATGATTTCCTTGGCTTTATCGATGGCCTTATCCTGATCTCCGGCCTTTTCCTGATGATGTTCTGGATGATCAAACAGGGCAAGAAACAGAACCGTGACCCGATGGTCAAAGAATTCGAGGAAGAAATTCCCCATATCTCAACACCCAAGGCCATCCTCTGGTTTGCTATCGGCCTGACATTATTGATTGTCAGTTCAAGAGGGCTGGTCTGGGGTTCAGTCAATATTGCCCATGCCGCCGGTATCAGCGACCTGGTCATTGGCCTGACTATCGTTGCCATTGGTACCAGCCTGCCAGAACTGGCCGCTTCGATCATGAGTGCTCTGAAAAAGGAGCCGGACATCGCCATAGGCAATATTATTGGCTCCAATATGTTCAACCTGCTGGTGGTTTTCGGTATTCCCGGCCTGATGAGCCCGCACCATGTCGATGAACTGGTTCTGCGCCGGGATTTCCCCTTTATGATCGGTCTCAGTATCGCCATGTTTATTATGGCCTATGGCTTCAAAAAGCCGGGGCGAATCAATCGTTTTGAAGGCAGCCTGCTGGTAGCAGGCTATATCGCCTATCTGGGCACCCTGTATTACACTGCTGTCGCCTGAAACCCAACTAAAGTTGGATAGATCAAAGCAATAGTTCCGGCTTATACTCTTCTCATCCAGGTGCAGAAGGGATGGGGTAGCCAATTATGCTAAAGAAGTTCTTTTCGACAGAATCCATCATTATTCTGATTATTATTAATGCCCTGTTACTGCTGGTGATACTGCAACCTGTCTGGCTGCAAAGACTGGAAAACAGCAGCTATGATTTCAGCCTTGGCAAAAACCGGACTGCCGTACCGAGTAAGAACCGCATCGTGGTGATCGCCGTGGATGAAGCCTCGCAGCAGGCGCTCGGGCAATGGCCCTGGAACCGTGCCATTTTGGCAGATATGCTCGACACCCTGACCCGAGCCCGGGTAAAGAGTATCGGCCTGCAATTTCCCCTTGATAAAGCCACACCAGCCTACCCCTTAACCAGCCTGGAACAACTGCAAAAAACGGTTGAAAATGGTCGCTTCAAACGCCAGCAGAAACGCCTGCTAAGTAAATACCTGAAACGTATTGCAGAAGAACGCAATGCCGATAAGCGACTGGCGATGAGTATTCGCAAGGCACCCAATGTTATTCTGGCCATTCAACCCGCTAGCAAACAGGTTGATACTGATCGGGAAACCGACCTCGGCAAAATAAAACTGCGCGGCAAGAATACGACAACTGAATTACCTGCAGTATCGGCTCTGCGCCTGCCACTGGAAGATTTTTATCGCAATGCGCGCAGTAGTGGCTATGTACAGTATAGCGGTGACAGGGATGGTCTCGTGCGCCAGCTTCCCCTCGTGGTGAGATACAAAAATACAGCCATCCCCTCTTTTGCACTGTTACTTGCTGCGCGCAGTCAGGGAATATCACCGGCGTCGATTCGGCTTGATAAAAATGGAATAAAACTGGGTAAGCGCCAGTTTGCGCATACCTCGGTAGTGTCATTCTACCCGGCATTCGTTTCCAGCCAGACTACAACCGGCTTTAAACAATATTCATTTGCAAAAGTATTGAATGGAGAAGTACCCGCACGTGCCCTGCGGGGCAGGACCGTGATCATTGGCCCGGCTGATTCCAGTGATGCGATGACATTGCAAACCCCTGCAGGCAATCTATCTGCACCGATGCTCACCGCCAGTATTGTCAGCAGTCTGATAGATGAAAATTACTTTTCCCATCCTGCATGGATGCATACCGCCGAGGCAGTTATTTTTATTTTAGTACTACTTTACCTGTTCTTTGTTATTCCACGTTTTAGTACTGCCATTACCGCCCTGGTGAGCCTGCTGTTACTGGTGGTGCTGGTTGGTCTGAACCTGTATTTTCTTCTAGTTGAACATAGCTGGCTCAAAATCCTTACCGCCGCTTTCGTTCTGGTGAGCGGGCATGGCCTCTATGCGCTCTATCATTATCTCAGCGTGGGTAAGCGGCGCTTCCTTGCTGAATCGAGTGAAGCGATCCGTATGCTGGTTACTTCACTGCAGGCACAGGGACAGATCGATATGGCCATGGATAAGTTGCGCAGTATTCCCCGGATTGATGCACCGGTACTGGGGCTGGCCTATAATATCGCCCAGGACTATGAAAGCAAGCGCCAGTATGGCAAGGCGATTTCTGCCTACGATTTTATTCTCAGTCATGATAAGAATTTCCGTGATACCGCGGAGCGCAAGCAACGTGCAAAAAATGCCGACAATGCTGTGCTGGTTAAAAACACGGGTTCTATCGTGGTTGAAGGTGTGGACACAATCCCAACACTCGGCCACTACGAGGTTGAGAAAGAAATTGGCCGTGGCGCCATGGGGGTGGTTTACCTGGGACATGATCCTAAAATCAACCGTACCGTGGCGATCAAGACTTTATCACTGGCAGATGAATTCGAAGGCAACGATCTGGAATATGTTACCCGACGATTTTTCAAGGAAGCCGAGGTGGCGGGTAAACTTAATCACCCTAATATCGTCACGGTTTATGATGCCGGGCAGGAACATGATCTGACTTATATGGCAATGGAATATATTGAAGGCCATGATCTGACACATTATATTAAAGCCAGCAAGAAACCAAAGGTAGACTGGGTACTGGATATTATCTGGCATGTTGCTGGCGCCCTGGACTATGCACATGCAGCGGGTATCGTCCATCGTGATATCAAACCGGCGAATATCATGTATATTCCGGAAGAAGAAACAGTAAAAATTACTGACTTCGGCATTGCCCGTGTTGCCGATTCCAACACCACCAAAACAGGTACCGCGTTGGGAACACCGTCCTATATGTCACCTGAACAGATATCCGGAGAGAAGGTAAAGGGAACCTCTGACTTTTTCTCACTCGGTGTCACCATGTATGAACTGCTAACCGGGGAATTACCCTTCAAGGGCGACTCACTGGCAGCAATCATCTACCAGATAACGACCAAACGGCAGAAACCAGTTACCCAGTTACGTAAACGCCTGCCTCCCTGTGTTAAAACTATCGTCGATCGGTTATTGCAGAAAGATCCAAAGAAACGTTATCAGGATGGTGCCAGTATTCAGGAAGCCATTGAGCGCTGTCTTAAACGATAAAGATGGCCTTGACCGATAATAGCTTTTTACATTCTGGACGTATCTGATAGATTATAAGTTTGAGATGCCATTCAGTTATCAAAACAGGGTTCTGTAGTGCATTGAATGGCTGGACTCTGCATGCGAATAAGTGCGGTAGAAACGATCGGCATACGGGGTTCATCGCCACTGCATTCACTACCAACAGCAGCATTGATAATATTACTCACTAAAGGCACGATCAGCTTCATACAATAGGTAATCCGTATTTTTAGAAGGTTCGCCTTACGAAGATCAATACTATTGATGTTTTGACGATAACGCAGGTGATCATTGGGAATAGTATTATTATCAAAGGCCTGAAACATCTGTGGTGTTGGGTTCAATAGTTCAATTTTAACATGGCCATCTTCGATTTCCTTAAGTGCCAGATCGCGGGCATCGATCACTTTTTCTGCCAGCGCCCTGTAAGCGTTTCCACCGGCCTCTTCCCGGGTAACAGCAAAACGGGCAAAAACAGGCGCAAGACCGCGGGCAAAACCATTATCGACTGCCTGACGCGAGGCATTATGCAGTGATCCCGCACGAGCTGCTTCGAATGCAGCATAATTCAAAGTGGATTTAACCTGATAAACCAGAAAAAACTGGATAGCTCCAAAAATCAATAACAGCATGGCAGGCATTACTACCAGAAATTCTGTCATGCTCTGTCCACGCTGCTGTTTCACTGCTGTTGAGATCCTGTTGTCGCAGTTGTTCTCTTTTCAAGATTTTTCTTTATCAGTCTAAGTAGCACATCAGCCGTTTTCTTTGCCTTGTAAAACTCCTCTGTTTCGGCCGGGATGTATTGCAGCATTTCGATATAAAGATGGGCTGTTTTTTTCAGTGAAACGATACCCAGGTTTTGCCATGCCTTGACATAAGCTGGTTTTCTTACCACCGCTTCCTGGTAGGCCTGTATGGCCTTTTCTGGCCGATTAGTGTGAACAAAGATATTACCAAGGCGGAACCAGTATCTGGCCTCACCGGGCACTTCTGCAATCAGGACACCATACTTTTTTTCTGCAACTTTCCATTTCTTTTTGTGATAGGCGATTTCAGCCTGTTTTTCGATTTGTAGAATGTCAAGCGCTGGCTTTTCTTCAACCGTACTACAGCCTGACATGGTGATAAGTGAAAAAAATAACAAAGTAAAAAATAACAAGTTGTTTTTCATTTAGCTTCTTTCCTGGTTCCAGACAAGCTTCATACCGGGTTTAATACCCAGCCGTGCGGCTTCTCCAGCAATTAATTCAAGACTGACACGTGCATTTTTACATAAAGCCATGCGTAATGGTGATACATCTGCAACGACTTTGAGAACAGTTCCCTCTTCATCCAGAAACACCACGTCAATGGGGTATAACATACCAATCGTATGTACAGAAGGACAGGGCTCAATCCAGAGTGCCTGGTGTGGCTGTAATTTACGGCGAAAAAGCAGGCCTCGAGCTCGTTCCAGCATATTAGTTGTTTTTCGTACTTCCTTTATCAGGTGAGTCAGGCCACCTTTTTCCCGGACATAGCCTCGGATCATAGTAACCCTTCATTGAGAAACTTCATTACAATCGGGAAACCCAGCACGATAAAGGTGACCGGGAAGATAAACATGATCAATGGTGCAATGAGTTTAACCGGTGCTTCCATCGCCATCTTTTCTGCACGTTGGAAGCGTTCATTACGGCGTTGTTCTGATTGCACCTGTAGAGTTTTTTTCATGCTCGAGCCCAGCTTTTCAGCAGTAATGATCGCACGAATAAAAACAGTAACGTCTTTTATATCAACACGATCCGCCATCCGTTGTAGTGCATCAGCCCGGCTCATGCCAGCACGAATATCGCGTAGTACGATTGAAAACTCATTGTAAAGTGCCGAGCGTGGTACTTTTTCCATTGCCTGGTTCAGCGCACCGGTAAAGTTCAGCCCTGCCTCCACCGACATACTGATAAAATCAAGAAATACAGGAAGTGCACGAATAATATCCTTTTCTCTTTTCTTGCGAGTATCGTTTAACCATATTTCCGGAAAGAAATAGCCCAGCAAAAGGCCACCAAGCGGCCAGAGAATATTGTATTTCTGTAGCACATCCATAATG